>CAZBDB010000040.1:0-2088 GCA_964490655.1 uncultured Candidatus Bathyarchaeia archaeon
ATCCTTCCGCACAATATTTATGAATAGAGGTTTTCTTCCTAATAAAGTGTGAGAGAGAAAAAATAGAGAAAGATTTCGTTATGGATACCATGGGTTGATCACCCTCTGAAAGTTCGGGGACAACAGATGAACAGCAGAACTGTTCTGGTTTTGTGCGAGAAGCCTAGCGCTTCAATGCGAGTCGCCAAGGCGTTAGATGATAGTGGGAAACCTGTCGCTAGAAAGATTGACGGCGTTCCTTATTACGAAGCGAGGCGGAGAGACAGGCAACTCATTATTGTATCAGGACTGGGACACCTCTATACAGTTGCGCCCAAGATCAGAGATCGGGACATATATCCCGTCTTCGATTTTGACTGGCAACCGAGGCATTTGGTGGAGAAGGGCGCTGATCAGACGAAGAGATGGATAGAGGCGATCTCACGGCTCTCCAAGGACGTCAGCGACTTCATATTGGCGACAGATTACGACATTGAGGGAGCTACGCTGGGATACACGATACTGAAATATGCCTGCGGCGGGAAGGAGGAAGAAGCGAAAAGGATGAAATTCTCCACCTTGACCACGGAAGAACTTAGAGAATCCTACATGAAGCTTCAATCTCATATCGAGTTTCCCATAGTAGAAGCTGGCTTATGCCGCCATTTCGTGGATGCAATGTATGGCATCAACCTCTCCAGGGCGATGACCGTCGCTGCTAAGCGTTGGAGCAGAAAGTACGCAACTCTAAGTACTGGCAGAGTGCAAGGGCCGACGCTCAGCTTTCTGGTTGCAAGAGAGAAGGAGATTAACTCCTTTGTCCCGACACCATTCTGGAAGATAAAGGCTAAGGTTCAGATCAGCGGCGCTACCTACGAGGTTGAATACGAGAAGGACCTAATAACGAACTTTGATGAAGCGAAGGTGATCGTCAAGGATTGTGAAGGTAAGCCTGGAAAAGTAGCAAGCGTGCAAACCAGGAGGTTCCAGCAAGCACCTCCAACTCCATTCGATTTAGGCACATTGCAGAGCGAAGCCTATAGCCACTTTAGATATACGCCTAAGAGGACGGCCAACATCGCTGAGCGTCTATATCTTGAGGCTTTGATCTCCTATCCTAGGACTTCTAGCCAGAAGCTTCCGCCATCCATCAACTACAAGGCCATACTCAAGTCTCTAAGCCGAGAACCGAAATATGAGAAGCTTGCCTCTGATCTTCTCAACCTGAAAGTTCTAGAGCCTAGAGAAGGAAAGAAAGAAGATCCAGCCCATCCAGCAGTATATCCCACAGGTGACCTTCCCGAAAGGCCCCTAAGCCCTCCGGAAAGAAGGATCTGGGAGCTCGTCGCTAGGAGGTTCATGGCTGTTTTCGGCGAGACAGCGGTCAAGAGTAGCGTGAGAGTGTCGTTAGACATCGACGGCCACCGTTTCTATCTGCGAGGAAGGCAGATCCTCAAGGAAGGATGGATGCGTTTCTACAAGCCATACATCAGAGCTGAAGAGGTTATTCTACCACATTTAGAGGAGGGAGAAGAGGTCGAGGTTGTGGATGTCATTCGGGAAGACAGGTTCACAAAGCCTCCTTCTCGTCATAATCCCAGTAGCTTACTCAGGAAGATGGAGGAGGTCGAGATTGGAACGAAGGCGACGCGAGCAGATATCATAGAGACCCTCTATAAGAGGCGGTACATAGCCGAGGAACGTATCCTGGTCACAGACCTCGGGTTCGAAATAACAAACGTTCTGAGCAAACACTGCCCCACAGTCATCTCAGTTGACTTCACCCGTGACTTGGAGAAGCGAATGGAAGAAATCCAAAACGGAAAGGAGAAAATGGAACGAGTGATTGACAGAGCCGTCTACCAGCTCAAACCAGCATTAGCCGAGCTGAAACTTCGGGAGGAAGAGATCGGTAAAGAATTGAGCGAGGCCGTCAAGAAGGCCAGAATGCAGCAACGCATCGTCGGCAACTGCCCAGTGTGCAGAACGGGCAGACTCATTATACTTTATTCTAGGCGGACCGGCAAGCGTTTCATAGGATGCACAAACTACTTCGAAGGAATCTGCAAGACATCTTTCCCACTTCCACAGAGAGGCACGTTGAAGCCT
>CAZBDB010000040.1:2188-8695 GCA_964490655.1 uncultured Candidatus Bathyarchaeia archaeon
GAAGTTGCCCAAGAACTACTCTCCGAATCATCAAGGAATAATCAAGATCCCAAGTCTCATTCTTAGAAAACGCTCAATTGCGAAGTCCCATGATCTCCTTTATATACCCCAAAACACCACTAAAAGTAGAGATTTCCGTCAAAGATGACATCCATGAAGGTGAATCTGAAAATCTCCTCACTGAGCTACTTCTTTCGGAAGACGTATCGCAGGCTCTCAACTTCCAAGTCTCCATACTATATCGTTGCACTAGCGCTCATAGGCGGCTCCATCTTCTTGTTAGGCGGCGGAATATACGACATCTTGGTAAAGCCTAGCCCATACTGGGTATCACAAGTGGGAGAGATAGTTTTCTTCTATCCACAATCCCTTCAGTATCAGTTCCTCGGGGGCAGCATTATCATTATGATCCTCTATGCTATGGGAGCTCTAGGGCTGTGGTTGGTATATCAAAGCACAAGGCATGTTTACAGGCCCCGTTACGCTGGAATACTGCTGCTCGTCGGCTCAGCTTTTATGGTTCTCGCCTTCGTGATGGTTGAGTCGATAATCTACAATTACAAAGTGCACTTCGGCGGCAGATGATCCCAGTCATCTTTTGCTGAATCGATCCAAACATAAATAGGATAGAGCGCACCCTATCTGTTTGGTTCACAGCTACTCAGAGGTCGGATTATGAGGACGATCGAATGGAAGGACGGCGTAGTAGTAACAATCGATCAGACTAGGCTGCCACATGAGGAGATACTATTAGAACTGACCGACTGCATCCAAGTAGCCTCAGCGATAAAGGAGATGAGGATACGAGGTGCACCCCTAATCGGCGTAGCAGCAGCATACGGGCTGGCCTTAACCGCCTACCATTCCAAAGCTGAAGAGAGAGAAGAACTCCTGAAGGAACTGGAAGGGTCAGCTGACCTCTTGAAGAGTACAAGACCTACCGCTGTGAACCTCTTCTGGGCAGTCGATAGGGTTCTAGGGAGGGTTCGGAATCTTTCAGCGGATGCGGATACCATTAGGAAGACAATTGTAGATGAAGCCGAGAGAATGGCAGATGAGGACGCTGAGGCTAACCGCGGAATCGGTGAGTTCGGTTCTAAACTGATCGAGGAAGGAGACGTTATTCTAACTCACTGCAATGCCGGGAGGCTGGCTACGGTTGAGTATGGCACGGCTCTGGCTGTTGTGCGGGCTGCTTGGAATGAGGGGAAGAAGATAAGTGTGATCGCTGATGAGACGAGACCGAAGCTCCAAGGTGCAAGGTTGACTGCATATGAGCTTCTTCGTGATGGGATTTCCGTTACGTTGATCACTGATAACATGGCTGGATACGTGATGTCGAAAGGGATGGTTGACAAAGTGATCGTTGGGGCTGATAGGATCGTGCGCGACGCTGTCACAAATAAGATAGGAACATATGCTGTAGCCGTTTTAGCCCATGAGCACGGTATTCCTTTCTATGTTGCTGCACCTATATCCACCTTCGATCTCGCTCGATCGTCGAGGGATGTCATAATCGAAGAGAGAAGCCCGGAAGAGGTGACGCACATAGCGTCACACCTGATTGCGCCTCAAGGCGTGAAAGTCTATAACCCAGCATTCGACATTACACCGTTGAGGTTCGTGAGTTACATAATCTGTGAGAAAGGATTGATTTCTCCGTCAGAGCATAACAACGTAATTAAGCCCGAAACTCTAAAGAGACTAGGTTCTTAGGGTACAAACCAAGGGATGCAGATGGCGCAGTCAGAGAAGGAAGATAAGGAACTAAAGGAGGAGAAGATCACTCTAAGCGCCGCACTAACCGAGGATGGAGTTCTCGTCCGGACTTCCGAAGACATTGAGGGTTTGACGGCGCGCGGTTACGGAACCCAGAAAGAGAAGGGACATGTCCTCGAGTTCTATGAAGCGCTGTACCTTCTGAGCAAGGGCATAATCGACATCGAAGATGAGAAGAGCAAGCAGAAAGTCGTATTCCAAGAGTTGCTTAAGCAGAGTCAAGCCGTAAATGAGGATGCATGGGTTAGATACCTTATCTACAGAGATCTCAGAAGCAGAGGCTACGTGGTCCGAGAAGGCTTCGGGCTTGGAATAGATTTCCGCGTTTACGAGCGAGGACAATATGGAAAGGACACGGCCGACTATCTCATCTACGGAATCCAAGAGGGAAGGACCGTCGCAACAGAGGACCTCGCTCGAACCTTAGACTATGTCCAAAACCTGAAGAAGAAGATGATCCTAGCTGTCTTGAACCGTAGAGGCGAGGTCGTCTACTACTCTCTATCACGTTTGACCTTCTAAGCAGGGATCTAGCTAGATATGCGCCATAAGACATGCAGAAGATTAGGACGCTGATGAGTCAGTCTATAGCAAGAACCTGAAGGAAAAGAAGTAGCTATCTATACGTAGAAAATATCTTCCAGACTTCTCCTTTCAGCAGGCTGTGCGGGCTTCTTTGTTCGGAGGCTTTTCTGAGCACCCCTCTGTGTCACTTCAACGTCGTACTTGATGAAAGCTTCGGTGAACTCCGTTATCTTCTTGGTCATCTCATCCAGCTCCTCTTTATTGAAAGCAGACACTATGTCGGGGTTGTTAACCCAATCTATCCATCCCTGCAGGCTGCGATGCAAAGCATGTAGAGAGAACATCATAGATTGAACTAAATCCAAGCGGTCCTTATCTTTCTCTGCTGAAGACTCTCTTATCTGCTCAAGCAACGTCTCAGAAGTCTGAACCCACCCCTCACTCAACAATATCACTCCATATTCTGTCTAGTCTCACTGACGTTTCCGGCATCTCTCGCTTTCTAACGCCAGAGCACCTAATATCCCTTTTTCTTTTCGTTGACTTGAGGGATGACGCTTAAGGTTCCATTTCTCCCTATTCTTAACTGGCGTTCACCCCTGAAACTGACTACTTTGCTGTTTTCGATCTCGATTGAGTCACCTCTAGAAACAATATTGATCTGCTGGTTCCATAGACTCATTCTTATTGTTCCAGTTTCGTCAGCGATAAGCGCGTTTGATATGTGAGCCTCTGTGCCAAATCTGGTGTAAACCATCTTCGGTTTTGGGATCTCAAGCACCCTAGCTTTCAGGCCGACCTGTTTCATCCCAGCTTTCAAGTCCTTGATCTTAGGGTTTCTAGCGTCAAAATTCTTAACCGAAGATTCTCTGTCGGAAATCATCCTCATGTAGTCGTCAATCTGATTCTTCCCCTGTAAGATTTTGATTGGTATCGAGAATTGAGCTACAACCTTTTGATTGGTTGTGAAGAGAAAGATCGCAGAATCTTCAGTCTTCTTGCGGCACCTAACAACCAGCTGTTCACATTTCGACTCTTCTTGATTCCAAGCTTCCACGACGCACCTGTGAAATTCACTTGAATCAACCTCAAATTTTACAGCTATTCTCGCAAGGTACATCAGAGTCATTCTATCTTTGTACGAGAGCAGGCCGCCTCTTCTAGCACGCACCAACCAAAATTCTTCTCGCATCTAACTCGTTTCCTGCATATAGTTCTCAGGATTACTTTCTTCGTTTAACTCTTTTCCTTTCTCTTCTCAGTCTCTTTTTACTTTTCTTGCGTTTCATCTATTTTCCGTGATCTCTTGTTAAATCATGGTCTGCAACGCTATTGGATAGTTCAAAGAAAAAATCTGGTATTTTATAGTTTGATAGCTATTGCTAGTGTGCTATTGCACGACTTCTGCTTCCGCGAATCTTCTTCCGACTCTAGTTACTCTGAACTTGACGTTATCGCCTGTCTTTGCACCAGACACGAATACTATGAAGCCTTGGATCTTGGCTATGCCGTCTCCTCTACGACTCATTTCAGTGATACTAGCTTCGTATTCCTTTCCTTCTTCGACTGGTGCTGATCTAGAGAAACCGCGCTGTGTGTCTCTGCTGCCGTAACTTCTGCTGCCGTAACTTCTTTTTCTGTAGCTCATTCCTTTCACCTCACGAGCAGTTGATCAGTCGGATTACAGAAATGAAAAAGAGGAAACGCTTCGCAGCGTCTGACCTTATTCACTCGCTTAATCCTAACTGCTGATAGCACTAATGAAGGAGCGCATATATTAATGTAGCGTGTACAATTCAGTAGGGTGATTGGTTTGGGTATGGGAAAAAGCTCCAAGAAGAAGCCGATGACCAAGAAGGAAAGAGCGGAGAGAAAAAGAAGGCGCAAGCAGAAAGACTCGAAGACCCAATAAAGTGAGCTAGCTTTACCATAATTAGAATACGCCCCGCTTTCTTTGTTGATAATCCCAATGAAGTCATGAGTCTGACGCTTCTGTCAACAAAAAGTCGTCGAGGAAAATATGTGGGAGCATGGGTCATTGAAATGGATCGTATGGTGAGGGAATTGGGAAATGGCGTTTATGAAAATGACTTACACTTTTCTATAATCAATGGATACTTTTATTAAACATCCGCTGGGATTTGAATCGGAGCGCATAATTGCTTTGTCATCAATGTTCCGTCGAACCGTACGTGGGATGAGGGATCTTCTGCCCGACGAAGCAGAGAAGCTAAGATTCATTGAGCAAACCGCAAGGGAAGTCGCTAAGCTATACGGTTACAGAGAGGTCATCACGCCTGTAGTAGAACATTATGAGCTCTTAGCTGCCAAGGTCGGCGAAGAGAACAGGAAGCGCATGTACGTCTTTGAGGACCTAGGCGGACGAAAAGTTGCTCTCAGACCTGAGTTCACAGCTTCAATAGCGAGGCTTGTGGCCGTGAAGATGGCGACTGCTCCCAAACCGATAAGGCTCTTCTCGACTGGAACCCTTTACCGCTATGACGAGCCGCAATTCGGCAGATACCGCGAGTTCTGGCAAGCCAACTACGAACTCTTCGGCTCGACCAAACCGGAAGCTGATGCTGAGATCATCTCTTTGACAAACAATCTCATGGAGAAGATAGGCTTGCACGATTATTACTTCAAGACCGGTCATGTTGGAATCCTTCGAGGAGTTCTGAACCAAGAGGGAGTTGCGGAGGAACAGCAGAACAGCGTCATGCAGTTGCTCGATAACAGGGACTGGGCTGAGGCGCTAAGACTTGTGCGAGAAGCTGGAGGCTCGAAGAAGTGCCTAGACACCCTGAAAACGCTCTTCGAGATAAAGGGGAAAGACCCAAACACAGTCACTCAAGAAATAGGAGAGACAGTTAAGGACTACCCAGAAGCCCTCGAAGCCGTCGGGAATCTTTGTGAGATCACCAATTTGCTAGAAGCAGGCGGCGTAGAAGCTGAACTCATCATTGAGGCTGGATTTGCGAGAGGCCTAGAATATTACACTGGAATAGTCTTTGAGGTCTACGTGCCAGAAATCGGTGTGGCTCTTGCGGGTGGAGGCCGTTACGATAGGCTGATAGAACTCTTCGGAGGCGCAAAGACCCCTGCGACAGGCGTAGCTCCAGGCCCCGACCGTATGTCACTCGCTTTGGAGAAACAAGGAACGATTCCGTCGGTATCTGAAGAGGAGAGAATCATGGTGATCCCGGTTAATGGCAAGCTGGTCGGTGAGGCCTTCAGAATCTCTCTCATTCTGCGAAAGGAGGGTTTCTGTACCGAGATCGAGACTATGGGGCGGTCTGTCTCTAATGCTCTTTCTGACGCTAGTAGACGAGGCATCACATATGTGGTCATAGTCGGACCTAGTGAACTGAAAGAAGGAAAGGTGGTTCTGCGGGATATGAAGAGGGAGGAACAGAAGACCATCACCATCGAGGAAGCCATAGTAGAGCTGGCGAAGGCAAGATAACTGTCTCAAGCTCAATCTGCTGCTTATACAAGTCTTCCATTGAAGTTTGATCCAACGTAAAATCTTTCAGTTCTCTCATGACCCTTTAGCGCGCCGTGAATTCTAAGAGTTAGTGTTGTTGAAGAAGGGAGGGGTTTTATTGAAGGAGGATTATTATGCATGTGGGGAGGTCGTGTTTGACCCGGAAAGTGCCATGCGTCATGACGATCGCGGGTTCCGACAGTGGCGGCGGAGCTGGCGTCGCGGCTGATCTGAAGACCTTCTCGGCGTTGGGAGTCTTCGGAACCTGTGTCATTACTGCTGTAACTGCTCAGAACACCCAAAGTGTCTATGAGATCTTTCCTGTACCACCAGAGGTTGTCGAGAGACAGATCGAGGTTGTCCTTGAAGATATTTGGGTGGACGCCGTCAAGACCGGTATGCTATACTCAAGAGAGACTATGAGTGTGGTCTCCAATGCCATCAGAAAGCATGACCTCGAGGCCGTCGTGGACCCCGTCCTCAAAGCAGGTACAGGTAGCTCCCTAGTCAAGGAAGGGGACTTGGTTAGCCTAGTCGATCTTATGGTTCCATGCGCTGCGGTCTTGACGCCGAACAAGCATGAGGCGGAGATGATCTCTGGAGTGCAGATAAAGAACATTGACGACATGAGGAAAGCGGCAGAGAAGATTTCAAACCTCGGCGCGAAGGCTGTGATTGTGAAGGGCGGCCATCTCAAAGCGTCAAATGTCTATGAC
>CAZBDB010000041.1:0-8505 GCA_964490655.1 uncultured Candidatus Bathyarchaeia archaeon
ATCCTCCTTCCTTAGGTCACTCTCTGACCTTACCGTCTTCAAGGTGAACCCTTCCTCCAGACCGATCTGGTTGAGCTTCTCAGCCACCTCATCTTCCCAAGAATTCGGGTCCGACAGCATGATGACTTTGCGGTACCCGGTTCTCATTATATACTGCTTGATCTGATCTGTGACGTAATTCAACGTTTCAGCATCTGGTGGATACGAAACCTCGGTCTGAGAGAGAGGATAGACATCCTCCAGCTCAATGGGCGTTATACCGAATGGGGCTAAATAGATGCAGATGTGAACAGTAGACGCTTCTCTTGCTAGTTTGCGAACCTCTTCATTCAATCTTCTGTAGAGTCTCTTTTCTTTGTGAAGCCTTCTCCTGAAGTATGGTAAAAGAACAAGCGTATCCGCCGTCTGGGGCGGAGAGTACCGTTCAAGAATTCTTTTCCTATGTCGTGTGATCTCAGGTCTCGATAGTCCGACGGGGCCCAGATAGAAGATGCCTCTTCGTTTGGAGACTGGGCTGTGCTGCTCGATATAGTCACTATAGCTTCTAAGTTTCTTAAGGGCTTGGAGCAAAGAGGGGTGCCCGGTCGCCCTCATTTCAACGTGTTCCCATAGACGTCCCTCAATTATGGCCTGCTTGATCTTTCTTATCTCAGAGAAGCAGACATGAAGGTTGTGTCTGGCAAGGGCTTCCTCTCTATCTTCGTCAGGCATGTCCCTGAGATCCCTTAGATCCATACTTGTACACACGGAGCATGAACAGGGCAGATACTCAAGTTCGCTGAGTCTGAAGGTTCTGTACTCAGTCATGTAGCGATTCTCCCTGGCGTAGATCGAGTAAGCTGCAGAGTCGAAGAGGTCGCATCCCATAGCCACGGCCAATGAGAACATGAGAGGGTGGCCTGCTCCGAAGAGGTGGAGGGGACGATTGGGTGGGAGATTCATCTTAGAGGTTAAGATCATATCGACCAAGAGATCGAACAAGTATTGCTCCATGACACGTGTCGGACTTCCCAATGCATGTATCTCGAATGACAGCTTCCCCGTTTCTCGAGCGGAGAAAGCCACAAGATCGAGGTATCTTCCTCCCTGAATCGGGCCGACCCAAGCTATATCCTCGCGCCTCTTCAGAGCCTCCAATTCCATTGCTCTCTTCAAAGTCTCATTAACTGTGGTCTGCGCATGATCTTTCGAGACTCCCCAACCCGTAGGTACATCAAGTATCGTGGCGATGTCCGCTTCAATTTCCTCCTGGTATCTTACGATCTCCTCTGGATTGGTCTTCACTTCACCGTATACGAGGGCCTGGTAAGCCCCGGAATCGGTCATAATAACACCCGGAAAGCCTAGAAATCTATGCAAGCCTTCCTGGATTGGCTCCTCTCCGAACTGTCTCTTCAGAATGTAAGCGTTTGTTATCAGTGCCTCACACTTGAAGACTTCCCTCAACTCTCCTGGCGTAACCTGCTGCTTGGAGGGATTGATAACCGGCAGATAGACAGGAGTTTCGACGACGCCGCTCTTCGTTCTAAGCCTCCCTATCCTTGCAAGCAAATCTCGGTTACGGACTTCGAAGCTGAACATCGACTGCCAAGAAGTTTAATTACAGCATCTCCCTCTTAAGTCTGGTTGACGAGGTATTACCGTTTGACCTGTATCATCAAGCTCTACGAGCAACCACAACTTAAGGACCCTATCCTCATCGAAGGCTTGCCGGGCATAGGCCTGGTTGCAAACTTAGCTACTTCCTTTCTCATCGAAGAATTGAATGCGACGCTTTTCGGCGAGGTATTCTCATCCTCTTTTCAAGGGGTAGCCATACCGAAGGGGAAAGGCGAGTTAGGATTTCCAGCCAGCAGACTATACTATTATGCGGGGAGGAACGGTGAACATGACCTCATACTTCTGTATGGCATCACACAAGCTCTGACAACGAGAGGACAATACGAGTTCTGCTGGCGCCTGTTAGAGACCATGGAGAAGCTAGGCTGCAGACAGGTCGTGACCCTAGGGGGTTATAGGCCCGGACGTGCAGTTACTGAACCCAAGCTTTACTATGCTGCCTCAGACCCCGAGATGGCTCGTGAGGCAGAGAGCTTAGAAGCGGAGAACCTCGAAGGCCGGATATTCGGTGTAGCAGGGCTCCTAGTAGGCTTGTGTCGGCTGCGTGGGATGAGAGGCTACTGCTTATTAGCTGAGACTCCTGGGGATCATCCTGACAAGGTGGCTGCACGTGAGATATTAAGAGCCCTGACGACAGTTCTCCATTTCGAGCTCGATGTGAGCAAGGATATCACGCCATTGGAGGAGATACCGGAAGCTAAGTCCCCGAAGCTGAAGCCCGCAGAAGATAGAAAAGCCTCTCCGAGATGGTTCGTCTAGGTCTCAAGTTGTGACAAGCTCGTACACCCATAACCTTTCAGGGATGAGGACTTCGATGCTTTTCGACTCTTTCTCAATGAGAGTTTTCAAGACGTTCTGTTCATCCAGTGAGCCGTGCATTGTCACGACTATCTGAGGTCTCAATGCCCTGGTCATTCTCAACGCGGCTCTGAGATCCTCTTCTGAACTGCCCTCAGCAGCAAGGATCGCTACATCTGCTGTTACCGCATGGTTAGTGATCTCGGACAAGATGGTTGTCGTCTCGTTCTCTGGTAAGCCTAGATCATGCCCATGGAAGATTCTGAGGTTGTCCATCGAGATTGCGAACATAAGCGATCCATCACCTTCGCCGTTCGAGCTGATCGTTAAGACCGACATGCCAGGAAGCACTAGCTCTTCTCCCGGATGGATCCTCCTCAGCTTTTCCGATGGGATATCATCTCCCAGTAGGTCTGTCACTTCGTCATGTAGTAGCTGATCCGCAAGAATTGTCGAGTTTGTCTTTTGATATATTCTCCGGATGACGTCTAAATCATAGTACTCATTATTCCTCTGGGCTGCTAAGAGGAGGTCCAATCTCTTTATTCCAGGGACATCTGAAGAGCTTATCTTATCCGCTGGGTCAATCAGGATAACGTGCTCTGAAGTCCTTAAGAGGAAGGTGGAGCCGCCTAGATAGCAGATGGCGATCTCCCTAGCACCTAGCTCAGCGGAGTAGAAGGTGTCAAAAACGGCGACAAGAGACTTTTCTTGTCCGTTGGTTGTTTGGGCGTACGGGAGAATCCCTGCTAAAATCGCTGTCAATATCACTATGATTACGACTACGATGTATTTTCCCATGTGCGTCACCTATTCAGTGTTTCTCCAAGTTGTGGCGTGCGCGGACTTCCCCCCGGTTTCTGATGATCTTTCAGCTCTTTTTCAGGCAGTAATAGAGAATGAGACAGAAGACAGGGATTCCGCCGAACCAGGCACTGACGAAGTTTGAGAAGGGCCAGTCTAGAATCCAAGCTATGATCATTGGGCTTATAGGAATCAACCAGCAGATGGTCGTGATATAGAGGAGACTTGAGAGCAATGAGATCGTTAGCTCAGATAAGTCCGAACTTCTTGAACCTCTACGTCTACTTTTCTGCATCCCTGTATAGCCATTTTAGACAATCTGCTCGTTTCGATTTATTTGGCTTAAGAAGTACGGACATTGTTTTCTCGTATGAAGTCGCGATCTCTGTTGAAACTAGATTCACTTGTGGGCTGTTACTTGCTTGCTATCTACCCATTGATTCTTGGAGCTTCTTCAACCCTTGATAAGCCTCAGCGGGAGACTTGATGCCTAAGGAGAACTTCTCAAATGGGCAAAGATCGGTTTGAGATTCGTTTAGGATCCATGGGACAATCCTACCAAACTCATATTCGATCTTGTTCTCCCTTAGAACCTTCAACCCCTCCTCGCTCAAAATCGCCGCATAGGCCTCTTTCACTCTGGAGTACGTGATGAGCAGTCCAGCAGCCCTTCCAACTACGCTGTCTGCAATTGAAGCTCCGTGGATGTCATCCTTCAGATTCTCGATGGCTTGAAGAAGTCCCCTCATGCCAGGCGCATTCGTTTTGAAAATCATCCTTCCATTCTTAGCTACGACGAGAGTGGCTCCTTCGTTGTTCAACGTACTCTTAGCTATCCCTAGATCTGACAATACGCTTTCACATTCGAAGATTAGACCACTGATTAGAAACTGGACAACCTTAAAAGCCTATTGGATTCCTACACGTTCTCATGGATATGATACGGTTTCTGGTTGGCCGGATTTGTCGCGTCTTCTATATGATTCTTCTTAGTTTGTGCACCTTACTTGGATGCTCTGCAGTTATCTTTGTGTCAGATCGGCCTTCTAAGTCATCTGGTTGAGATCCTACTTGTGCAAAATAGATATAAACGAGAGGGCGGGGATTTTATTATCCGTGGCAGAGCGTAGAATGAAAGCCAGGCTTGTTGTTGTAAAGGTCGGTACGAGCAGCCTATCTAAGCAGGACGGTAGCCTTGATCTTGAGGCGATGAAGAGTATAGTTGATCAGACCGCTCAGGCCGTAGAAAAAGGGTATAAAGTTGTTCTGGTGACTTCTGGGGCTGTAGCTTCGGGAATGGCTGAGCTAGGTGTGAAGCCGAACCCGAACGATATAGTCTACAAGCAGGCTTGCGCAGCAGCAGGCCAGAGCATTCTGATGTCACACTACAGAGACTTCTTCAGAAGTCATGAGTTAAAGGTTGCTCAAATACTCTTGACAAAGGATGATCTCTCTGATAGGACCTCCTATCTACATACCTGCAACGTCTTGGATAGGTTGCTGCATTTAGGTGTTATCCCGATAATAAACGAGAATGACGTTACCTCGATCGATGAGTTGATCCCGGTGATGAAGGGCTACAGAGTCAATTTCAGCGATAACGACATACTCTCGGTTCTTATAGCGAACGCCATTCAAGCCGACCTAGTTCTCATATTGTCTCACGTAGGCGGATTGTACACGGCTAATCCGGAGAAATCGAAGGCTGAACTGATACCTGTAGTCGAGAGAGTTACTCCGGAACTGAAGCAGCTGGCCGAAGGGAAGAGCCGGTTCGGGAGGGGCGGGATGAAAACTAAGCTTGAGGCCGCCGAGATAGCGACTCAGAGTGGTATTCCACTGGTAATCGCAGAAAGCAGGAGGCAAAACGTGATACTCGACGCTTTGGAAGGTAAACCCGTCGGGACATACTTCAAGCCTTCGGAGAGGATGCCAGGAATCAAAAGATGGGTAGCCTATGGAGCTTCTGTTAGAGGCAAGATCTGCGTGAATGAAGGTGCGAAGAAGGCCATAATGAAGGGGGGAAGCCTCCTACCAGTCGGGATAACTCGTGTCATGGGACAGTTCAAGATCGGCGATGTTGTGAGCCTTGTCGACTTGGAGGGTGAGGTGTTCGCCAGAGGGATAGCGAATTATTCGAGCGACGAGATTATCCGGATTAAGGGGTTGAAGACGTCCCAGATCAGGAAGACTCTAGGCTATACTAGGCAGAAAGAGATAGTAACTCGCAAACATATGTTTCTAACGGAAGGTTTGGGAGATTGATACTCGACATATGTAAAAAGGCCAAGAAGGCCTCGGTCGGGCTAGCCAAGTTGTCAACTGAGGTGAAGAATAAAGCCTTGTACGATATGGCTGAAGTCCTAGAGAAGAACACTGAAGTCATACTGGAAGCGAACAAAAAGGATGTTGAGAACGCGAAGTCTAGGGGGGTCAAGGAGGCCCTTACAGACCGGCTGGTTCTGAACAAGTCTAGGATAGGGAAGATGGTCGACTGCCTAAGAGAGGTTGCATCCCTACGCGACCCTGTAGGCGAGATCGTGAGAACGTGGACGAGGCCGAACGGTTTGATAATCGGTCAGTTGCGCGTGCCACTTGGAGTCGTAGCTGTGATCTATGAGTCTAGGCCCGACGTCACATCCGACGCTTCAGGGATCTGCCTCAAATCCGGAAACGCCATAATCCTAAGGGGCGGCTCAGACGCCATAAACTCGAATACAGCGATCGGCGATGTGCTCAGCGAAGCCGCGTCAAAAGCTGGAATTCCAGACGGAGCTATCCAAGTCGTCAGGACGACTGACAGAAGCGCCGCGACCGAACTGATGAAGATGCGGGACTACGTTGATGCCCTGATACCGAGGGGCGGAGCAGGTCTGATCAATGCAGTTGTAGAGAACGCCAAGGTTCCCGTTATAGAGACGGGAGTTGGCAACTGCCATGTCTACGTGGAGCAGGACGCCGACTTAGATAGAGCCGTGGACATTGTCATAAACGCGAAGTGTCAGAGGCCTGGAACCTGCAACTCAGCTGAGAAGCTGCTGGTTCACAAGAACATTGCTCGGTCATTCCTCCCGAAGGTGATACCTGTCCTGAGGGAGAACGGTGTGGAAGTTAGAGGAGACGAAGAGACAAAGAGGATCGTGCCTCATGTGAAACCAACCACGGAAGAGGACTGGTACACCGAATACCTTGACTTGATTATGGGCGTGAAGGTGGTCAGCGGACTCGACGAGGCTATAAACCACATAAACAAATACGGTACCAAACATTCTGAGTCGATTCTTACTTCCGACTTCAACAAGGCCCTGAAGTTTATTAAAGAGGTTGACGCCGCGGCTGTCTACTGGAACGCTTCGACACGATTTACAGACGGAAACCAGTATGGCCTAGGAGCTGAGATCGGGATTAGCACACAGAAGCTGCACGCACGGGGACCTATGAGCGTCCAACACCTTACAACGACAAAATACTTCGTTCTCGGACGAGGACACATCCGCGAATAACGAAAGTACTATTCTCTCCCCTCATTTCTTCTTGCCAGCAACTGTGTGAGATCGCATCACAATAAGCTGTTTGCCTTAAGCGCGAAGCAGAAACAGGAAAAACATACTGAATTTCGAGTCTTCAAAGGTTGACATTCCAAGAGTAGACTTGAGTATGCACAGAAAGTGTAGGCGTGATTTCTGGTCTGCTATTCCCTAGATCCTTCGTCAATGCATAGTCAGCTAATCTTTAGTTCGGATCGCCAAGGGATTTTTCGATAAATATAAGTTTCGGGTTGTGGACTAGTTGTCAAAATCTTGCTAGACAAGTATGGTCTCCGTTGAAAGGAAGCTAGAAGTTTGCAGGGCGGATATGAGAGCCTGAATTACCTAATCGTTCCGATAGTGAGTTTCTCAGTCAGCTTCTTCAGCCTGCGAGCCGTCATGCAGAAGATGAAAAGTTTAGGAATCGTAGGGGCTGACATCCACAAAAAGGATAAGCCCTTGATACCCGAGATGGGCGGAATCGGAGTGCTAATAGGTTTGTCTGCAAGCATAATCACAGCCTCGGCGTTGTTTCCAAACAGAGCCTTGGATCTCGCCAGTTTCTTGGCGACTGCACTAATAGCTGGCTTAATCGGAGCGTACGACGATCTGAAGACATTGAACCCGGTGATAAAGCCCTTCTTGACCCTATTTGCCAGCCTGCCAATCCTGATCTTGTACCTCCAAACTTATCCGTACCCTCCTCCCTTGGTTTTGCCGATCGTTGGCAAAACACGTCTTACGATAATATATCCCTTGATGATACCTATCGCCATAGCTGTAACTTCCAACGCCGTCAACATGATGGACCCCTTCAACGGCACGATGTCAGGTACATGCTCAATAACCAGTTTCGTGCTTTTGATCTCGGCGATACTTCTCAAACGAAATGAGGCTGTACTGATCTCTTCAGCACTCCTCGCAGCACTTATTGCCCTTTACTACTTCAACAAGTATCCTGCAAGAACATTCTCCGGTGATGTTGGAACATTAAGCATTGGCGCTGCATTAGGAGCATTAGCCATAACGGGTCAGCTAGAGATCATAGCAGCCGTTGCTTTCATGCCACAGATAATGAACGCCTTCTACGGATTGTCCTCAATAGGTCGGCTCTATGAGAGGAGGGACGTTACGAGGCCGGTTCACGTACTAGACGATGGTAGAGTCGCCGCGAGTGATGATGAGAGGGCGCCCATAACTCTTGCCCGGATGATCCTCGCCAGGGGTCCCCTAACTGAGCAAGAGGCTGTCCGTCTCTTTCTTATCCTTTCGGCCATATCCGGAGTCCTAGCCCTCGTTACAATGTGCCTTTTGATGGTGACACCACATGGTTAGGAGAATCGCGGACTTCCTGTTGATCCTAATCTTCGTCTGGGCTTGTATGCTTCTAGGATTGTGGATTATTGAGAGTTACATCGTCCCACTGAATATTCATCCGGCACTACTGTCAAACATAGCGAAGCCTACTATCAGCGTTCTATTGGTTCTATTCTGGTTTTGGCTCTGGAGAAAGATCGTAAGAAGGGTCTTCTGGAACGCCTTGAAGCGCGGATGAGGCTGACTACTTCTGTTAGCTAGGAGCGTACTCCTCTTTTTCCGTAATACATTTAAGATTTCGCATATCTTTCTCTAGGAGATCTAACTCTATTCTCGAAGGGCCCGTGGCCCAGCTAGGATTAAGGCGCTGAATTGACTGCTAGGATGCGTACGCCTCCGGAGCCGGAGATCCTGGGTTCAAATCCCAGCGGGCCCGCCA
>CAZBDB010000042.1:0-8375 GCA_964490655.1 uncultured Candidatus Bathyarchaeia archaeon
GAAGCATCGACACAGTAAGTTTTCTACAGATTAAAAAAGAGTTCTCTGATTGGATACGCGAATCTATTATGAATGGTGTCGAGCTCTATTCTAGGTCTCTGATGAAGCTTCCACTCTTTAACATTGCGAAGACCGCCCGTTGCACCTGCCTGCCGAAACATAACATTAACCCGTACTTGGGCAGGTGTGCCCATGGTTGTGTATACTGTTACACTGTTAAGTTTCCAAGCTTCAGTGGGCCAACCACACCAAGGCTGAATCTGATCGAAGACATTGTTGAGATGGTGAAGAATACAAAGAAGAAGCTTCCTGTGATGTTGAGTGACTGCACAAATCCGTATCAGCCCATGGAGGAAGAGTGCAAAATAACAAGGCGATGCATAGAGGTCCTGGCTGAGAACGGCTTTCCACTATTAATCGTTACGAAGTCGGACCTCGTTACAAGAGATATCGACATCTTCAGACTCACTCCCACGGTTGTCTCGATGACCATAACTACGCCTAGAAAGAATATCGCCGAACTAATCGAACCTGACGCTCCACCTCCAAGCCGGAGGTTCTCTGCCCTAGAGAGAGTATCCGAAGAAAATGTACCGGCCGCAGTGAGGATCGACCCGATCATACCTACGTTGACCTCTGACAGGGAAGACTTTGAGAAGATAATCTCAAAGGCTGCGGAGGCCGGTGCTAGACAGGTAACAGCCTCCACGCTGAAGCCGGTTAGAGGTTTCTTCCAATCATTAGAGAAGGCGCACCTGGGACTCTCTAAGACCCTTAGGAGGGCTTACGCCGACGGAGAATGGATCTCAGGATACAAGTATCTTGAAAGGAAGAGGAGGCTGGGAATACTAGAGGAGGTCAGATCGATCACACTAAGCTGTGGGCTGGAGTTCGCGACTTGCAGGGAGGGATTCCCCGAATTGAATACAACGATATGCGACGGGACTGCTTATTGCAGAGGCCTACTGATAGACAATTACTTGGGATGAATGGTTCTTCTAAGCCTCGTCAATGAACCTGCTTGCTCTAGGAACTTCTGAGGATAGCCCTCTTCTCTTCCTGATCTCAGATATTACCGGAGCTGCAACATTCTCTGGCACCTTCTCCCAGTGGGAGAATTGGCTCTGCCAGAAAGCGTGGCCTGATGTCGCAGACCTGATATCCGCAGCTAACCCGAAGGTCTCTGCGACAGGGATGTAGCCGTCCACCAGTAACACTGCTCCCTTCTGGCCGGAGGAGAGGATTCTTCCTCTTTTTCGATTTATGATGCTGCTCATATTTCCGACCCACTGTGCAGGAACGGATACTTGGATTCTGTATATCGGCTCCAAGATAGCTGAGTCCGCTGTGAGGAAGGATCCAAAGATCGCCCTCCTTATAGCGGGCATTATCTGAGCCGGTCCTCTATGCACAGGATCTTCGTGAAGCTGCGCATCCATTAGCTTCACCTTTAGACCCCGCATAGGTTCCTCAGAAAGCGGTCCGGCTTGGCATGCCCACCTGAAGCCTGAGATCACCATGTCTCTCACATCTCTCAGGTACTGGATGCCTTTCGTTAGGTCGATGAGAATATTCCTATGCTCTTCGAGGGCCCAGACATTCCTAGCCTCATTAGTGGGCCATCCAGCTTCGCTACGAAGGACCTCGCCTATCCTCCTGCGACCCATAACCTCGCTGATGTCCCCGCTCTCGATCATCTTCATCACTTTCTCCTCTAACGGTTCAACTTGGATCCAGAAGCGGCTATGCTTGTTCGGGCTTCTAGCCATCGCTACTATGCCAGGTTTAGGAACAGTCTCTCGATAGACCACAATCGGCTTAGAGGTGACTACGTCGAGCCCAGGCGAATAGTCCTTCATGAATTTTATCGCGATCTCAAGGTGAAGCTCACCCATACCGCTGAGGAGATACTCGCCAGTCTCCTTATTTATCGTAGTGACAAGGTTCGGGTCTTCTATGGACAGTCGACGCATAACATCGACGAGTCTCGGAAGATCCCTTGGGTGTTTCGGCTCCAAGGCTATGGTGACAACTGGTTCGGATACATAGGTTATCTGTTCAAACGGTATCATCCTGTCTTTGTGAGACGCGGTTACAAGCGTCTCACCGGCTCTCGCAAGGTCAATCCCCAGCAAGGCTGCGATGTTTCCAGCGTCGAGATGATCGACAACCTCTCTGAAGGCGCCCATATACATCGAGACCTGTTGTACTCGGTACTCTTTCCTAGCGCCTACAAGATAGACTTGGTCACCTATTTTTAGGTCGCCAGAGAACAACCTTCCAGTCGCGACTAGGCCAGCATGCGGGTCCATCTGGGCTGAGGTGATGCAGAGAACAGTTGGCCCTTTACCGTCGCAATTCAGCATCGCTTGACCTATCTCTGTTTCCATCTCTCCCTTCCATACCCTTGGAACCCTGTACGTTTGGGCTTCGATGGGGTTGGGAAGGTTCTTGACTATCATGTCCAAGATAGCTTCGTGCAGGGGAATGGTCTTTTGGAGTTCCTCCCACTTGCCTTTCTGGTAAGCGTCCACAATATCGCTGAACTTTATCCCCCTCTTCTGAGCGGTCTCCACAGTAAAACCCCATCTGTGTAGAGCCGACCCAAAGGCAACTGTCCCCTTTGCAGAGTCGACCTTCCAGTTCTCCTTGAATCTGGGTTCGCCATACAGGTCTATGAGGCTATTGAAATCTCGGATTACACGGACGAGCTTCTTCTGAACCTCGTCTGAGGTGAGTCTAAGCTCCTTGATCAACCGGTCAACCTTATTGATGAAAAGAACAGGTTTTACTCTCTCATTTAGGGCCTGCCTTGTCACAGTCTCGGTTTGTACCATAATCTCTTCGACTGCGTCTACAACCACGACGGCCCCATCGATAGCTCTCAGGGCACGCGTTACCTTACCCGTGAAGTCCACATGCCCCGGAGTGTCGATCAAGTTTATCACATAAGGTTTGTCCTCGATCTCATGTAGGAGAGATATGTTGGCTGTCTTGATTGTTATTCCTCTTCTCTGCTCCTCCTCAAGATAGTCTAGGGCTCTAGCCTGACCAGCTATCTTTGGAGACAACAGTCCTGCTTCTGCGAGCAGCGAATCAGTCATCGTTGTCTTGCCATGGTCGATGTGTGCAATTATCCCTATGTTGCGAATATCCTCCTTTCTACTCATTATCTTGAGTATGTCGCTTGTTTGCCCGAATCGTGGCATGGACCAGCCCTCCTATGGTGACCGTCTTAGTAAGAGAGACAGACCTATTAACTTTACGATGAGCGCTCTTACTTATATCTCGCGCGCCTGCGCTTCCTTTTTCGCTTCAAGCGTCGAGCTTTCTTTTTCTTCCACTTAGCCCGCATCTAAGCCAACTTCTATCCGAATCTATAAGTTGAGTCATAGACGATGTTCTACATATGACAGACAAAGCCTCAAACCTTTGAGGCTTTGAAAAGGTGAAACCTTTGCGTCCTTTTAAAGTTTTTGGACCAAGAAACTAGAATCCTCTGAAGTCTATCTCTGGCTTAGGAGAAGGATGGCTTGTGCAAGATCACCATTCGTTTCTTCTAGTGCAGCCCTCGCCTCGTCCAGGCTCGCGTTCGCCTGCTGAGCTACAAGCTGAACGTCTTCCTCAGGTATGGTTGTCTTCCTCTCCACGGTTCTCTCCACAACGTCGCCGCCGGCGACCTGGTAGATCTTGATTCCGGACAGATCAAGAACTGACACCTCAGGATTCTCGATGACGATCTCCTTCGAGCTCGTCCTTATGGCGACCTCTTGAACGTCCGCTAGAGGAGTCATGTTCAACCCCATACGTTGCATCATCCTCCTCGCTTCTCTTGACTTCATTCTACGCAAACTCACGCTCTCCCAATACTAAACATGATACCTCAACGCTTTTTAGCTTTTTCCGATCTTCCTCTTCTCACCTGAACGGCGACGCCTCTGTCAAAGAACTTCATTTCCCTTCCGGACAGTTTTGCCCTCCCAACGGCTAAAACTTTGCTCTTTGAGTTTACAGCGATCACTTCTTCGCCTGGACGTATCTCTTCGCTGGCAGATACCACATGTTTTGCAAAGACATTGCGCCCCTTTTCAATGAATGAGGAAACATCGTCCTGGACAACTACGAGAAGATTCTTCGAGCATTCCGCCTCAATCAGCCTCTCAGCACCCTCAACCGTTAACGTGAGTAACCCATCTGTGGGCCTAATGGTGGCTAGAAGCTCCTCCTCGATGTAGATAAGCCTGACACGTCCGGTCCTCTTTGAGAGGACAAACACAATGTCACTGGGAAAGAGCTTCTCGCCAGCGCCCTTCCCAAACTGATAATCGGCGACACAACGTACTTTCCGCAGGAGGTAGGCTTTCTCACGCACCATTGCCGCCTCTTCAACATCATATTTAAGCAACTGTGCCAAGTATTAATCATTTGGTGGTCTCTGTCTTGAGATGCGAGGTTTGCGGAGGCCAGATCTTCGGAAAGCCAAGGAAGGTTCTCATCGAAGGCGCAACGATGCTCGTATGCCAGGAATGCGCAAAACTCGGATCCATCCATTTTGAACCTGAAGTGAAGTCTTCCACGCCCTCCTACGTATCCGTCAAAAGAGCAAGAACGACTCCTATGGCTGCAACTTTGTCGACCAGAAGGAGGACAGCAACTGTTCCTGAAGACTTCGATATCAAGGAAGGCTTCGGTTCTCTGATCAGGAGAGCTCGGGAGAGGCTGGGTCTGAGTCAAGAAGACCTGGGAAAGAAGATAGGAGAGAAAGTGTCGATTCTGAAGAAGATAGAGGTTGAGAAGATTAGTCCCGATCAGAGACTTGCGAGAAAACTAGAACATGTCCTCAAAGTTGAGCTTCTCGTCCCACGTAAGGATTATGAAATATTGGAGGATTTCTCCCCCCAACATCCCTCTGATGTCACCTTAGGCGAGATGGCCGAACTAAAGACCAAGAATAGGAGGCGTTCAGAGAACGAGGGGAATAATAGTTCATCGAAGACTTCCGTCTGAACGCTCCAATATGGCGGAGCTTAGGAGCCTCGCAGAAGCTGCCGAATACGAAGTCTTAGGGGCGATAGAGCAAGTTAGACATTCGGACTCACGTTATCAAATAGGAAGCGGCAAGGCTGAGGAGCTGGCAGACCTAGTCTCGAAACTTAAGGTCGAAGCAGTGGTTTTCGGCAACGAGTTGAAGCCTGTCCAAACCTATAACCTTGCAGAGTTAACCGGTGCCGTGGTGATCGACCGCTTTCAACTTATCCTTGAGATCTTTGTCAGAAGGGCATCAACGAGAGAAGCGAAACTCCAAATTGACTTAGCTAGGTCGAGATACGAGCTGTCTTATGCCAGAGAGAAAGTCAGGTTAGCTAGGATGGGCGAGCAGCCTGGCTTCATGGGATTGGGTAGGTACGAGGTAGATGTCTACCACGAGACTATACAACGCAGAGTGAACAGCATCAAAAGAAAGTTGAAGAGGGCCAGAAGAACCAGGAGACTACACCGGACCAGAAGGAGAAAGCTGGGTTTCCCATCCGTCTCATTGGCTGGTTACACTAACTCTGGTAAGAGCACCTTGTTCAACAGCTTGACTGAGGAGAATGTTGAAGTGGATTCCGATGTATTCACCACTCTAACTACCACAACGAGGGCGATTGAGTTCTCTCAGAGAAAGGCCTTGTTGACAGACACTGTGGGATTCATCGATCAGCTTCCTATAGAATTGATAGAGGCTTTTAGGTCGACTCTAGAGGAGACGATCTTCTCAGATCTCATCCTTTTAGTTGTCGATGTGAGTGAACCTGTGTTAGACGTTGAGCGTAAGGTTTCTTATTGCCTTGATACAATAAAGCAGATAGGCGCAGGAAGAGTTCCCATTCTGGCTGCCATGAACAAGATTGACTTGGTTTCGGAGGATCAGCTGAAAAAGAGGATCAAGTATCTAAAAGATCTTGTACCCAATCAGATACCCATCTCCGCATTATACGAGACCAACATCGATTTGTTAGAAGAGAGGATAGCAGGATTTTTTGAGGACAATGTGAGATCATCCATCGTTCTGCCTATGAGCAATGATTCGATGCCTCTGCTGTCTTGGGTATTCGACAACGCTAACGTTCACAACGTCAACTATAAGAGTGAAACTTTGAAAGTCTCTTTTGGCTCATCTCCTGAATTCGCCGAGAAGGCTAGAAAACGGGTAGAAAAGCTGGGCGGGACCTTCAACCGTGGCTAAACTGAATATCTGTGTGCTACGCCTAGGTCATCGAGAAGTCCGCGACAAGAGGGTTACCACACACCTGTTTCTTGCAGCCCGCGCCTTCGGGGCGGACAAGGTGATATATTCTGGGCGACGCGATAAGAAGTTGGAGGAGCGTATAGAAAAGGTTGTCGAGACTTGGGGTGGAGTCTTCGAAGTCGAATACCAGAGAGATTGGCGGAAGACGGTGAAAAGCTGGAGATCTCAAGACTGGGAAGTTACCCACTTGACGATGTACGGGCTTCCGATCCAAGACGTCATCCCCGCGATCAGGCAATCTCATAAGGACAAACTAGTCATCGTCGGAGGGGCTAAAGTCCACGGAGGTGTTTTCGAACTGGCCGACTGGAACGTCTCTGTGACGTCTCAACCTCACTCAGAGATAAGTGCTTTGTGTATCTTTCTCCATGAGTTGTTCCAAGGAAAGGAATTGGCCCGAACCTTCGAACACGCTGAGAAGAGGATCATCCCCCAAGCCAAAGGAAAGAAGGTTATGCGTCGAGAAAGCGGCAAATTTTGCCTTAACTAGCGAGAGATTTAAGTTTCTCATTTTACACATTATATAGGGTTTACCGGCTGGTTTGGCTAGCTATGTCAATCGCAGACCACAAGACATTACTCAAGGTTGCTGAAGTCATCGGCGGGGAGGAAGCTGTCAAGATAGTTGAGGCTCTAAGCCAGGTCAAAGAGACAACAGATGAGGAGATCGTGGCAAAGACCGAGATACGCCTGAACGACGTTAGGAGAATCCTATACAGACTTTATGATCATTCCCTCGTCGGGCTGAGGAGAACACGCGATAAAGAGACAGGATGGTTCATCTTCCATTGGAGGCTCCAACCAGACCAGCTAGAAGGATTTGTGACCAGCCAGAAAAAAAAGATATTGGAGAAACTTGAAGCCAGACTCGAATACGAAAAGAGCCACGATTTCTACTACTGCTTTACACCGGGATGCAAACGTGTTCCATTCGAGGAAGCCGTAGAACTTGTCTTCCAATGTCCAATATGCGGCAAACCGTTGATGCACTTCAACAACGAAGAGATCATCAAGTCCCTCAGTGAGAAGATCGAACATCTGAGGAAGGAATTAAGTGAGTGAAGATCTTCCTTCTGAGCGAGAAGCCGTTGCTATGCTCCGTAAGTGCGGTTGCGCCCAAAACGTTATAAGACACAGCAAGGCTGTGGCCAATCTCTCTGTAGAGATAGCGACAGAGCTAAGGAAGAAGATGGATGTTGACGTGAACCTTATCAGAATAGGGGCGCTTCTCCACGATATAGGAAGGTCCAAGACACACAGCGCTGACCACGCGGTCGTGGGCGCTGAAATCGCCAAATCCCTAGGATTGCCTCCTCCGATCATATCTATAATTGAACGCCACATTGGAGGCGGCATAACACGCAAAGAGGCGAAGGAACTGGGCTGGCCGGCCAAGAGTTACATCCCAAAGACGATCGAGGAGAAGATCGTAGCCTATGCGGATAAGTTGATTGAGGGTTCGAAGAGGGTGCCGATCGACCGGACCATCAAGAGCTTTGAAGAGAAGCTCGGCTCAGAGCACGCAGCGATTGGGAGACTAGAAAGACTACACAGAGAGATATCCTCTCTCTTGGGTGATGGAGCTGCTGTGCTGATCCCTACTTGAGGGGTTAGACAAATTCGCCTGTTGAATATGGGATAATCTTGAGGGAGTGTAGAGGCTTCGGAACAAAGACGGGTGCTTCCACCAGATTTCAGCCCTCCCAATTGCAGAACATGCTGTTTGAATTCTTATATGTGTTCCCATGACACTTCAACTGGACGACTAGAATGGAAGGTGTGGTTGCCGTAACAAGGAATTTAGCAAGAGAGGTAAACAGAGCTACAAAGGGGTTGAGCCTCTGGTGGCTGGGCAACGCAGGCGTCGCCTTAAGATACGGTGAAATATTGATTTTCATCGACCCCGTCATCGAGGTCAAAGGCGAAGACGATCAAACCTTTTCGGAGACTGGGCTAAGGCTTCGACACAAACTACCTCTAAGGGCAACTGAAGTGGAGAGAGCAGATATTGTTCTCCTGACCCACCATCATGGAGACCACGCAGCTTCTAAGACCTTATCAGTCCTGAGGAGAACTGGCGCCC
>CAZBDB010000043.1:0-8291 GCA_964490655.1 uncultured Candidatus Bathyarchaeia archaeon
GTCGCTTCTCGCAAAGGATAAGCCTCATCCTTTGAATGAATCAACTCACAATACCGGCAAATCATAGAAGGACCCCCAAGCTCGAGAGTTGCTGGGTTTCTTCAGACAAGTAAGACTTTGTCCCTCTTAAATGATCTCGGAGACGCTTTTCTCCGATAAGCACGCGTTCAAGATGTGGAGAACGCAGATCTGGTAAACTTAAAGCTAGCTAGCTAACGGAAACAATCCCAAGGGCTAACCATAGTCACAAGTGATGGAATGTCCAAGGAACAATCCAGTGTTTGGCTGCAGTTTCCAGTTCCCACAAGAAGAATTGCAGGGCATGAGATTATTCTTAGATGGTCTGGTATGATTTAAAAGTGTAGTTGCCGCTTGCTATACATGATGGTGACTCCCGTTTGTATACGCGAGAGAAGAGGCGTCGCATGTTAGAAAGGCTTCCTCCCACATTTCGGGAGCAGTACTTCTCAGTCTTCAGCGGCCCAGAGCCGGAGACGCTCCACCCAGACCTCTATCAGCGGCTGATAGACGAGGGAACTGACGTAATCATCGAGCATCTGAAGGGGTACAACAAGCTCAGGAAGAGCCTCATGAAGAAGGTAGTTGAGAACGTACAAATCATAAAGCTGAGACGAGACGAAAAGGCTGCGAGCGTAAAGGTTGTAGCATCCGACGCGGGAAACAACGGCGTGGACTTGAGGTCAGCCTTTGCTCCCTTATACGCTTCTACAGCTCTTGTAGCTGAAGGATGGAGGATAACCGATGAGCCCATATTCAAAGCTGGAGAGGCCGAGCTGTGGTCGAACGAGTACAGATCACAAGATAGGGAGGCCCTGCTTACATCGAATATACAGTTCCACATTACTGAACTGGCTCTTGAGAGATGGAAGCCAAAGATGGTTCTATTTGACGGTGCACTCCTAATCAACCCGTGGCTGAGGCCCATCGGCGGATCCACTGAAGAGTACAGAGAAGACTTCAACCTAGCCCTGACCAACGCCGTTGGACTGCTGCAAACGTGTTATGAGCAGGACATACTTGTTGTTGGTTTCGTCAAAAGGACAAGAATAAACCATGTTTGCAGAAAGTTTGGCATACCCAAAATGAGAGATACAGCGCTCTTCGATCTCGCACTACGCCTCGGCGATTGCACAATCCCGCTCCCTGAGCCCCGCAAGAACAGAGTCGTCGAAGAATACAAGAAGAAAGCCGAAGAGCTAGGCATGCCTCGCAGTGAAATAGAAGAGATGACCAACTTCTACTCCTCTTATATCCGAACTGGTTTGACAACCCCATTCAGGCTAGAGATGCCCCAATACTGTCTGGACCGACTTGAAGAAATAGGCACAGTTGTATATGCAACCTCTGAGGAGGCTTCTGGCATCCCCTTCTCAATCACCGAAGCGGACAGGCTCACAAGAGTGACGACAAGCATCTCGAACATACGTACACTCATGCTCTACTCAAAAGCCCTCGATCTTGTGAAGACAGGAGAAATGGAGCCGGAGGACCTGAACCTCCTAGCGCTGCAGCACGGTGAACGCTGGGTCATCAGGGACGGAGGATACTTATCAAACGTGCTTGCTGAGGGAGGTGGAGCATAATGGCCCAGCCGTCTACGAGGCCCATCGGTTATGCCCTCTCAGGTTGCACCCACAACTTCCTAACTTTTGTCGTTATGGAAGATGCTCAGGCGAGGGTTAATCACTTTTACTTCATAAATCATCCGGCGAACCCCGATATCCCTGTCCTGACGAGAACATTCAGGGTCCAACCATACAATCCAGAGATGATTACGGGCAGAACTGGTCCACTCGCCGGGAGGAAGGGCAGAAGAGCCGACTACGGCAAAAGACTAGAGTATGTAGTTGCATTCGCCGAGATCCTGGGATACTACGGTGAGAAAAGAAGGTGGAGGATGATGGAGGTCGCCCCGTCGCCTTGGGACTACGTCTATGAACCGAGCGGGGAAACCTTGAGAAGCTTCTTCATACCAGAGAAGATGGCAACAGAATCCTTGATGCTGGAGATAGGGAAGGTCAGGGGCACAAACATTCAAGCCTATATCGACCTCAACGCTGTAGCAAAGGGACACATGTTCGTCGCTGGAATGACCAGATCTGGGAAGTCGAGTTTCGTTATTAACCTCGTAGCCAAAGCGTCAAGGCTTAAACCCAAGCCGCACTTCATAATCTTCGATAGACGCGGGGAGTACGGAGGCCTGATGAAGTACGGAGTGATCAGGTATCCATACGGCAAGTTTACGCCAGAGATCAGTGATCCTAGAACGATAGCTCAAAAGCTTGAATTGAAGAGTAGAGAAAGAAACGCGGTCTTACAAGCCGCGAGAATTCTGATAACAGAGGGCTCAGGGATAACACGGGAGAGCCTATACTCTAGGGTTGAGTCACTAATGGAGAAGGGCGTGATCTACAAGACCGCTGATAGCCAGAGAAAGTCACTGACGACCATCCAATGGGCACTGGAGAGCAAGGGAGACTTCCTAGACCGAGTGGTCAGACCCTTAGACATCGTCGAGGAAGTGAAGGATAAGTTCGCTTTGATATTAGACTTCTCAGTTGACGTTGACATCGAAGCTCAACAGAGAACCGTACATCATATCCTGGACCAGATCAGAGAGTACGCTATGGTAAGAAAAGACTACGCAGACTTCGCGTGCATAATCGTCATCGAAGAAGCCCAATACTTCGCCCCTGAAAGAGGCGTTGAGATTAGAGAATCAAACGCCCAGTCACAGGTCAAAGGCTCAATGATCGAAACGATCAGCCAAGCAGGGGGATACAACGTCGGCCTGATCATCATGACTCAGAGACCAGCCTACGTGCTAAAGAGCTGCATCTCCCAGTGCAACTCGGTTGCATGCTTCAGACTGAAAAGCGGAAACGACCAAGACGCCATCCTCCAGTACACAGAGTATGGATCCGAAAGGTTGCGAGAGTACCTTCCAGGGTTAGCTGATCATGAAGCCATGCTGTGGGGGATCGCTCTCCCAACACCGTTCCCAGTCGTAGCGGAAATTGAAGTTGAAGAATACCCGCAAAAAGCTGTGGCTTTTGCAAAACAAGCATGGGAAAAGATGGAACGCGCCAATAAACTTCGAAAAGTAACATAACTACACTCCTCATACCTAAAAAATATTAATTCCTGAAACTTTGATTCGGGAAAAAATGAAAAAGATCATTTGAGTGTAAGGTGAAGGCTATTGAAAATCTTGGTGGGAACCGACTTCCATGGAAGCGAAGAAGCCTTCAGAAGCTTTGCCTCGAAAGCCGAAGAGACGAAGCCGGAAATTCTGGTTATCTGCGGTGATATAACCCACTTCGGCTCACTCCAAGACGCGAGATATCTCCTGTCACTCCCAGCAGAGCTTAGACTCCCAATATTCTTTGTCCCCGGAAATTGTGATCCTCCATCACTAGCAGCGATGGAAGTTGAAGGAGCCAATTGTATCCACGGATTACACAAATCCTACGATGAGGTAACATTCTTCGGCTTTGGGGGTGGACCCATCAGCCCGTTCAACACTCCATTCGAGATGACAGAGGAGGAGATGACCGAATTCCTAAAGCGTAAGATTGATGAACCAGTGATGAATCGATGGTTTATCCTAGTCTCTCATACTCCTCCTAAAGATACAAAGTTAGACAGGATCTACTCTGGCAGACATGCAGGCAGTGAAAGTGTCAGGAAGTTTGTCGAGGAGAAGGAACCGTCGGCAGTCTTCTGCGGACACATTCATGAAGCACATGGAGTAGATAAGATCGGCGAGACGATCCTTGTAAACCCTGGACCAGCAAGGCACGGATACTGTGGCTTGGTCTCCGTCAATGGCAATATCGAAGTTGAACTGGACCTCATGTGAAGGCAAAGTTTGAGAGTGCATCGCTCATATAACGAAGATAGCGCTCGTCAAAAAAATGGCCACAGTGCTGCAATAAGGGCTTTTCCTCTATAGTCCGCGAGAATAGTTGTTGTGCAAAATAGGACCTCAGTTCTTACCAGTTAAAATTGCACACCTCTCCTTACAGTAGTCTTAGGCCGGTCAAAGAGACGTGCTGACGTTTCTGACACCGGGTCCAGCGTCTCTCGTAACCCTTTCAAGATTTTGGTAAGGAAGGTGGAGAAGACTAGATTATAAGGCTGCTGGAAATCCCGAAACAGAACCTTTAAAAGAGTACCGTTGTTATTTTTTGCTCGAAAAAGGGATGTGCTTGCGTAAGGGAGGTGAAAGAACATGAGTGAGTGTAAGGAAAAGAAAGAAGAGAAATGTTGTGAGGAGAAGAAGGAAGAGAAGAAAGAGGAATGCAAGTAAACCGAGCCTCTCAACATTCTTATTCCAACACAAAATCTGAACTTCCTATTTTTTTATGATCTTGAATTGATAGCTAAACGTAATCTTTCATAAAATCCTTCTTCGTCAAGAGAGAGTTATTCAGGCTGGTTTGAAGGAAAGTCCAACTTCTATATAATTATGAACCCTTCCTGAATCCATCAAGCAGCCTATAGAGTTTCCGGTCTCACAAGATTTAGAAGACATTATTATCCACTGAGGATAAGTGACTAAATCTCGGTAAGGATTAAGATGACTTTTTGCATCATATGTGATAAATGTGGAAATGACACGTGGTATGTGATAGGTCCAAAGCCATATGAGGATGCGCCGACCTACCAGATTCAAGTCTGTACTAAATGCGGCTTCGCCACTAAAATCACGTACAAACTCGTTGATGTGAAATTATTAGAGGCTGATGATGCGCTGGAAGAGTTGAAGAAAAATAGCAAGTCTAATCAGAAATATTAGATGAGAACCCTTATGGGGAAAGAGATTCAATTCTTTTGATTTTGAAGGTATTTAAAGATGCTCAAAATATATTAAGCGTCACAATGTGCTTTGAGGATGCGCCTTAGATGTGAGGGTTCTTGGCGAACAGAGAGTGGATTGTCATTCGTAACGTGGTTGCCACAGCAACATTTAAACAGTCCTTCAACCTGGACGCTATAGCAAAGGCTTTCCCCTTGAACGCCGAGTATAGACCGGAAACATTTGCAGGAGTCTCCTTCAGGATCAAAAAGCCGAAGACATGTACCCTTATTTTCAGAACTGGAAAAATGGTGTGCACGGGCGCCAAGTCCGCGAGACAGGCGAAGAAGGCGATTTTGAGTGTGGTCAGAGAGTTGAAAAGGGGAGGGATAGTCATTGCCTCCGGAAAGCCGGAGATCCAGGTTGTCAACATCGTCGCCACGGTCGTTCTGGATGGAAGCATCGATCTTCCCGCTTTCTACGAGTTCAACAGAAACATGCACGGAAAGATCATGTTCGAACCGGAGCAGTTTCCAGCTTTGATTTATCGAATGGAAAGCCCCAGAGTGGTGTTTCTCATCTTCTCCACTGGCAAACTCGTCTGCACAGGAGCCAAGAATGAGGAAGACATCTTCAAAGCTGCTGAAAAGATTCGACGCAGGCTGAGTGAAGAAGGCTTCCTATTAACGGAGGAGCACTAGCGTCCCTCCTAACACGGCGTAATAGACTTGTTCGAGAACGCTAACATTGAAGCAAAACGTTTAAGCTAGAAGATAGCTAGCTTCGAGGGCTTTCTCTCCCTCACTATCAACCTAACCCGCTGGACGCCTAAGGTGCAACCTCAAAGTGGCGGTGATAGAACCGAAATCTTCAATAGATAGAGGCAACCTTTTTACCTCAATTTCATCCATATGAGACTTCACGCATAGATAAAGCCTAAAGGGTTGGCGACAGAGTCTTATAGGAGCAGAACCGTCGCCTACATAGAGGTTGAGACCGATCTTAAGGACTAGCTAGCTAGTCCTTTACGTCCCTCCACGACAATGAAGGATGAAGGAATTTATGATGAGTGGGAAGACCGCGTATTCAAAGGCTGAGGGCATCCGGAGATGTTCTGAATGTGGAAGTGCAAGGTTGATGCGGGACTATGAGGCCGCCGAGATCGTGTGTATGGATTGCGGCTTCGTAGTTGCCTTAAACTTGGTGAATCGAGGGCCTGAGTGGCGTGCCTTCGACCACGAACAATATGAGAAGAGGGCTAGAGTCGGCTCGCCGCTGACATTCACGATCCATGATAAGGGCCTTTCGACGATGATTGATTGGCGTAACCGTGACGTATACGGGAAGAAGTTGTCCTCAAGCCAGAAGGCCCAAATATATAGGCTTAGGAAGTGGCAGAGACGTGTCAGAGTCTCCGGCCCCTATGAGAGGAACCTAGCCCTCGCCCTCTCCGAGATAACGAAGATAGCCAACGGCCTGTCCCTTCCGAGGAGCATCTTCGAGACAGCTTCCGTTATCTACAGGAACGCCGTTAAGAAGCGTCTTATCCGAGGAAGATCCATTCAAGAGATCAGCGCCGCTTCCGTTTACATAGCATGCAGACAGTGTGGACTTACGAGAACACTAGACGAGATCGCCGTGGCGTCAAGTGTCAGTGGAAAGAAGGTAGGTCGTAGCTACAGGTACCTATTGAAGGAGCTGAATTATTTTGTTCCGCCGATGAAGCCGAGACAGTACGTCTCGAAGTTCTTGAACCAACTTACGATGCAGGGCAAGGTTGAGGAGATAGCGAGGAAGATCCTAGTCGCCGCCAGCGAGCTCAAGCTAACGAGTGGGAGAGGACCGAAGGGAATAGCGGCTGCGGCAACTTATATAGCGTCCACGCTTATTGGGGAGCAGATGACCCAGAGAGAGATTGCCGAGATAGCCCAAGTTACCGAGGTAACGATTCGAAACCGGTATAAAGAGATGATTAAGCGTTTCCTATTCTTAATGAGCCTTTAACGTTTTGAAGGTGAGAACTCCCGCGGGAAAGAATCTCTCAAGGTTCCAGCTGTCAGCTCCAAGTTCCCCAAAAGATATTATAAGATGGTGAAGTTCTATATGTTCATTCCTATGTAGCAGCCAATCCTTCAACAATAACAACTTTGTCGAAGGGTGAGAGATTTTGAAGGTGAGAGTTGAGAAGCCTGACCGCGTAGTCAACGAGAAAGGGGATCATGTAGGCACAGTTATGAGTAAAGGCTTCAGGAAGAACGAGGTCTACTGCTTCTTGTGCGATAAGATTGTTTCAAGCCTCAAACATTACGAGAAAAAGCATTAGCTCTCCAGGATATTGTTGGGAAGATTGAATAGGTTGTGACCAAGCGAATCGGAGGATGCCTCACAAAGGTAGAATATTTAATGGTCCTAAGAAATGTAAGTAGATTGAAAACTGGTGGATACTTACAGATGCCAGTTGCCTTCGTCTTGATAAATACTGAATCGGGCTCCGAGGGTGAAGTCCTTCGATCTCTTAAGAGAATTGAGGGGGTTAAAGAAGCCTACAGCGTCTACGGCGTACACGATGTCGTGGCTAAGATTGAGGCTAGCTCCATGGATGAGCTAAAGGATATCGTAACTTTCAAAATACGAAGGTTGAACAGGATCAGAACCACGTTGACAATGATAGTGATTAAATAGATGAACCTTTCAAATCGTCAAAGAGGCTGAGGAACAGCGTGAGTTAGAGGTGAAGGTGGTGAAATGTACGTATTGCGGGAAGGAGGAATTTCTTCCCTTTAAATGCAAACATTGCTGGAAATATTTCTGCGCCAGACACCGCATACCTGAGATCCATGAATGTGCGGCGCTTTGCTCGGCTAAGGCGAAGGCGAGCGCACTCAAAGCCAAGTGATTATTCATGCAAGTCGAAGAACGCGTTCTGTAAAGCGAAAGCCTAGCTATCTTTTCGAATCCACCGCTCAGCTCCTTATCGCTACTCCTCTCAACATCTGCTAAAATAGGCATAAACATCCCGACCAAAATGACTTTTCGTAACCGAAAAAAAGGTTCGCCGATATAACGAAGATGGCAATCCTCTTGCATGGGCGTTGATGTTCTTCATGTTTTCTGAGTTCTTTGGGGAGACAGAGGTTTATATAGGAACTGTTACCAGCATCATCAAAGACAGTCACTATGACCTACAGGAGATATTTAGGCAGATCGTCAGCCACGGGATACATGCGCACGTGTATGTCTCGATCTGGGATGTGAAGGACAAGGCCTATCCGCGTCAGGAAGTTTGTCGAGGACAGGAAACCGTCCGCTGTCTTCTGCGGACACATCCACGAAGCACATGGAGTAGATATGATCGGTGAGAGTATCCTGGTGAATCCTGGACCGGCGAGACACGGATACTGTGGCTTGGTCTCCGTCAATGGCAATATCGAAGTTGAACTGGACCTCATGTGAAGGCAAAGTTTAAAAG
>CAZBDB010000044.1:0-8128 GCA_964490655.1 uncultured Candidatus Bathyarchaeia archaeon
GCACCCAAAGCCTAACCGTCAACCAGCAACAACCATATCAGTCAGCGAGAAGTTTGAGCTTTCTTCCATACCGCTTCTGGCTTCTCGAATTATGCATTTCAAAAAGAAGTTGGATATGGGAAAGAATAGAACAGCTTTCAATGAATCCAAAAAAAAGAGGGGAGTTTGTGCGGCTTGCTGAAGAGAAGTATTGCTGTCCGTCGCCGCGTGATGAGAAGGCTTTTTTAAGATCATATACAATTCATCTGTGAGGCTAGTGAATGATCAGTTCCAGTCTTTTTGATCTAGTGTTGAAGTATTTTGAGAGAAGAGGCTTCAAGATTGAGAGAGACGTTAGCCAAGAGGGCTTCTCAGGCCTTTCAAGGAGTTTTGACCTACTCGTCTCGAAGGGGGATGAACGGACTCCTGTCTGGATCAAAGACTGGAGGAGAACGGTCGGCGTCAACATAGTCATAAACATAGACAAGGCGGCAGACGACGCAGGATACTCAAGCCCAATAGTGGTAGCTGACAAGTTCAGTGACCATGCGAAGGCCTACGCGAACCGTCGAGGCATAAGGCTCATCACAAAGTCTGAGATAATCAGAAGTCTAATGTAATCACATATGCTCAAGATACAGGTCCAGTTTTCCCTCAGCTTCGAGCTTCCCAAGCCAATCAATCAGCCCAACTTCACCCTTCTTTTCGCCATCTAAAACAGATAACATCTCCTCAACCACCTCCTCGATGCACGTTCCTGTCACATCTATCTCAGCGACCTTATCGACGCCGCACAGTTTCACAGCGTCCCATAAACAGACATCCAATATCTCCGCCGAGAGATTCTCCCAGAGCTTATTTCCCTCAAATCCCCGTTTCATCAGTACATCTTTCAGTTCTTCTGGGCTTCTCCTAAGAACAAAGATCCTGTGAACCATCTCACACGGCAGAACATCTGCAGCAAAATGCCCTTCGACTATGATGTCTCTCTGCTCCGAACTTGATATTATCTGCTGGACCCTTTCTCGGACTTTTTCCATCTCTGCGATGAGTGATCCTCTCTTCTCATCGAAGCCGCTGAAGAGTCTCTCTCTTTCGATTAGCTCGCCCAAGTTTACAGCTGATCCTTTGAGTTTCAAACATAGCGATCTTGATGCTGAAGTCTTACCGACCCCAGGAGTCCCGGTTATAACGATTATTCTCTTCTCCGTTTTTCTCATCTCTTGTTGCTATCTTCAAACCTTGATCTTGGTCTCTTCCTTTATACATCTGAAGACTATGGCTGTCTCTGTCCTCGTGATCCCCTCGATCAAGCCTATCCTGTCGATTATGTCCTTCAGCTTTTCACGGTCTGTAGTCCGGATCTTGACGATAGCGTAGTAGCTCCCCGTCACATCGTATATCTCGTAAATATCATCAACAACACTCAAAGCTTCATAGACATCCTGAAGCCTTTTTGGGTCTGCATCAATCAAGACAAAGGCTGTCAAGCCCCTGCCGATCTGCTCTGAGGAGACTAGAGCCGAGAACCGCTTTATGATTCCCCTGTCTAGAAGCTTTCTAACCCTTACAAATATGGTTGCCTCGCTCACATTGGCTCTCTCAGCAATCTCTCTAAAGGATTTTCGAGCGTCTTCCTGCAGCATGTCTAGAATGACTCTGTCTACCTCATCAATCTCTCGAGGCATGGAACATCTATAAACATTCTAGTTGCTCATTAATATAAACGTAGATTAAAGAAAAGACACCCAAACAGCATCCCAACTGAAGAATCATAAATGATGCGAAAGATTTATAAGAAAATCTTCATGTTCTATTAGAAACGCCTTCAGGGGGCGGGAACAATAAACAAAAGATGCCCAGAATGCGACGCGGAGCTGGAAATCCCAGACGATGTGATATCAGGCGAGATCGTCAGCTGCCCAGACTGTGGAATGGACTATGAAGTACGCATGAAAGAGGGCGAAGAGATCGAGCTCATTCCAGCTGAGATAGAAGGAGAAGACTGGGGCGAGTAACATCCAGATGAAAGAAATCGGAATACTGTATGATAGAATCAGATGGGAAGAGAAGGCCCTAATAAGGGCTTCAAAAAGGCTAGGCCTCGCCCCGAAGCTCGTGGATTCCAAAGAGATCTACATAGACACTCTGGAAAGCATTGAGAAACTCAAAAGGAAGTTTGGCCAACTCGTCATCCAACGCTGCGTTAGCTACTTCAGAGGCTTGCACACGACGGCTGTGCTTGAGAACGCCGGCCTATCCGTCATAAACTCTTTCAATGTCTCATTGATCTGCGGGAACAAACTCTTCACAACCTTAGCTCTGACAAAGGCAGGCGTACCAGTTCCCAAGACATTCCTTGCTTTCACAGAGGAGGGCACCCTGAAAGGCCTTGAGAACCTGGGGTATCCAGCTGTGATGAAGCCGGTTGTGGGAAGCTGGGGGAGACTCGTAGCACTTGTAAAGGACAAAGACTCAGCCCAAGCCTTAGTTGAGTCGCGGAAGGAGATGAGGAACGCCCTGCTTCAAATATACTACTTGCAGGAATATGTCGAGAGGCCCCCTAGGGATATACGGGTCATGGTTATCGGGGACGAAGTGGTCGCCGCATCTTACAGGTACTCGCCTGAGGACGAATGGAGGACAAACGTTGCGAGAGGCGGCCTCAGCAAGCCGTGTCCGGTAACAAGCGAACTTGAAGAGATTGCGATGAAGGCTGCCCATGCTGTGGGCGGCGGCGTTCTAGCAGTCGACTGTATGGAGAGTCCCGATAAAATCTTGGTGCACGAGGTCAATGGCACAGTTGAGTTCAGAGGCTTATCCTCGACAAGTCGCGTCAACATAGCTGAGAAGATTATGGAATACGCGGTCAAGGTGGCTAAGGGTTGAACGTAGGCATCTACGGGGCATCCGGATATGTTGGTGGCGAACTATTGCGGCTTCTGCTGCAACATCCTCAAGTCACAGTCACAGCTGCGACCTCGGTCACCTATGCAGGAGAATATGTTCATCGCCTAAACCCAAATCTAAGAGGACAGACAGATATCAAATTCGAGAAGCTAGACATCGCAGATATCGCAAAAAAGTGCGACCTCGTCTTCACGGCTACTCCTCACGGAGTCTCATCGACGCTCATACCACAACTCTACGAGACAGGGATGAAGGTAATCGATCTTAGCGCAGATTTTCGCTTGAAGAACCCGGATGACTATCCAAGTTGGTATGGATGGGCACACAAAAGCCCTGAACTACTAGGAAAAGCCGTTTATGGGCTCCCAGAGCTACACAGACAAGAGATTCGTAATGCCGACCTCATAGCCTGTCCAGGCTGCATGGCGGCAGGGGCCATATTGGCGCTCGCACCCATAGTCAAGTCGGGTAAAATCGAGAAAGATAAGATCGTTGTAGACTCTAAGGTGGGTTCCTCAGGTGCTGGTGCAAAACCCTCTAGGTCATCCCACCACTCGGAGCACTACAGCATCGTCAGACCTTACAAGCCAGTAGGTCATCGGCACACAGCTGAGATTGAGCAGGAACTCGGCCTCTTGATCGGCGGCGATGTCCCAATATCTATGTCAGCACACGCAGTCAACATGGTTCGAGGAATCCTCACAACATGCCACATCTTCATGACTGATGTTTTGAAGATATCTGATCTGTGGCGTCTCTACAGGGGCTTCTACAAGGATGAGCCCTTCATAAGACTCGTCAGGGATAGGAAGGGCATATTCCGATATCCCGACCCCAAGGTGGTTGTGGGAACGAACTACTGCGATGTAGGCTTTGAGCTCGATAACCGTGCGAAAAGAGTTGTCCTACTATCTGCCATAGATAACCTGATGAAGGGAGCTGCCGGAACGGCAGTCCAAGACATGAACATCCTCTTGGGATATGATGAGCAAGAAGGCTTAAGAAGTCTCGGTCTTCACCCGGTGTAGAGAATTGATCGTTCTCAAGATAGGTGGAGACATATTCGAGAGGGGATTGAATCCAACCCTCTCAAACGACATAAAAAAGGCGATGGCGAATGAAAGGGTCATCATTGTGCACGGAGGGGGAGATGAGGTAACAAGGATCGCAGAAAAACTGGGAAAGGAACAAGTCTTCATCACTTCGCCGAGCGGAATAAGAAGTCGATACACGGATGAGGAGACAGTCCAGATATATACGATGGTGATGGCTGGGAGGATAAACAAGGCGATTGTGCTTTGGCTCCTCAGCCAAGGCATCCCGGCGATAGGTCTATCCGGGTTGGATACGGAGATACTTAAGGCTAGAAGGAAGAAGAGGCTCATAATAATCGATGAGAGAAAACGCAAGAGAATAATCGACGGCGGATACACAGGAAAAATCTATCAAGTCAACACCGACCTTCTTAGACTTCTCGCTGAGAGTGACTATGTTCCCGTCATAGCCCCCGCAGCGGTCGGCGACGAATATGAACTTCTAAACGTGGATAGTGATAGGGCAGCAGCCCAAATAGCTGGAGCCCTAAAAGCCGAGAAAGTGATATTCCTGACTGATGTCCAAGGCGTCATGCTGGACGGACAGTACGTGACCAACCTTTCTCTGAAAATGTCAGAGCAGTTGCTACACAAGATCGGGGCTGGAATGGACAAGAAGGTTCTAGCCTCAATTGAGGCTTTAAAGGCCGGTGTCAAAGAAGCAATAATATCCTCCGGCCTCATCGAGGACCCTGTGGCGAAGGCTCTGAACCATGAAGTCGGCACAGTGATCACACATGAATGAATCTGAGATAATGAGGATCGAGGATTCATTCTTCGCCAAAGTCTATCAAAAGTTTCCTGTATGCGTAACAGGTGGGCGAGGCGCAGTTCTATACGACGTCAATGGGAGAGAATACATCGATTGTATGGGGGGCTACGGAGTCAGCATCGTAGGCCATTGTCACCCCAAGGTTGTCAAGGCAATAAACGAGCAGAGCGGGAAGCTTCTGAGTTGCCACGGATCCTTCTACAACGATAAACGGGCTGAACTGTTAGAGAAGCTAGTCAAGATCGCTCCTGAAGATCTAAACAGTGTCTTCCTCTCTAACAGTGGAGCCGAGTCCGTGGAGTGCGCATTGAAGATCGCTGCAAAGTACACCGGAAGAAAAGAGGTCGTCTCTATGGTTAGGGGATACCACGGAAAGACGTTGGGCGCTCTGTCAGCTACATGGAACCCGAAGTACAAGAAATCCTTCCAAAGCTTTATCAGTCCCAACTTCAAGTTTGTGCCATTCGGGAGAACAGACAAGATCAAGGAAGCCATTTCAGACGAGACGGCTGCGGTCATCGTGGAACCGATTCAGGGCGAAAGCGGTGTCTACGTAGCTCCTGATGGTTTTCTCGAAGATCTGCGTGAAATTTGCGATGAGAACGGGATCGTCTTGATATTCGATGAGGTTCAAACAGGATTCGGGAGAACTGGTAAGATGTGGGCTTGTCAGCATTGGGACGTGACACCTGATGTCATGTGTGTGGCCAAGGCAATGGCTGCAGGAATCCCTATAGGCGCGACCATTGCGAAAGAAGACATCATGAAATCCCTAGGGGTCGGGGAACACTCCACAACGTTCGGTGGAAACCCAGTCGCATGTGCCGCCGCAAGCGCTGTGATCGATGTGATCCTAGGGGAGAAGTTGATTGAAAGAGCGCGAGAGCTCGGTGAATTCTTTAGAGATGTACTTCTTGAGATTCAGGAGAGGCACAAGATCGTCAGAGAGGTCCGAGGTTTAGGCCTGATGATCGGCCTCCAATCCAGATTCGATGTGTACAACATTCTCATGAAAGCCCTAGAGAGACGAATAATACTTCTGTATTCTGGCAGGAACATAATCCGTTTTCTTCCACCCCTCGTCATAAGTAAGGCTCAACTGAGCAAGGTTGCTAACACGCTAGAAGACATCCTGACCGAAGAGGAGGAAAAGATCTAGAACTAATTCACATCGCTGATCAGCCGGAAGAGTTGAGATGAACCCGATCGACCTTCTCAAGGGCATGTTGCAGATATACAGTCCGAGCGGAAAAGAGGAAAAGCTGGCACTCTTTCTAAAGGATGAGCTATTGAACTTGGGATTCAAAAATGTCCGCTTGGACAAAGTTGGGAATCTGTACGGCGAGACTGGAACTGGCCCCCCGGTTATCCTCCTCTGCGGTCACATGGATACCGTTCCCGGACAGATGTCAGTAAGACATGAGGGCGGAAAAATCCACGGTAGAGGCGCCGTCGACGCCAAGTCATCGTTAGCTGCCATGATCTCGGCCTCCTATGATCTGGGTCCTAGAAGAACTGAGGGGAAAGTCATAGTTGCAGGTGTTGTCGATGAGGAGAGAAACGCTAGGGGTATACGTCGATTATTACGCGAGAGCCTTTCGGTGGACTATGCAGTCTTCGGCGAGCCGAGCGGCTTGCAGAACATCACGTTTGCCTATAAAGGAAGGCTTGATCTAGGGATTAGATGCAGAACCGAAACTGGACATATTGGAGCAAAGCACCTGTACGATAACGCCGGTGAGCGCTCCTATGAGCTCTGGAATCGACTGAAAAGAACACTCGAAGGTAGAAAATCTCCGCATGGCATCTTTTACTCAGTCACTCCTTGCCTGACAAGCATAAGAAGCAGAAGAAACATGGGCTGCATACCTGACCAGTGCGCTATGAGGGTAGACGTCAGGCTTCCGCCTACTGTCAAATGTGCTGAAGGATTAAGCTTAGCTGAAGGAGCAATCAAGCAGTTTTCAGACGAAAATCCGAACGTTTCCGTCGACCTCAAAGTATTGGACATGGTTGAGCCCTACGTGGCGAACAGAAACACAATCCTGATGAAGGCCTTGAAAGAATCCATCAAAGAAGTCATACATAAGCCTCCTAGGTTTATCAGAAAAACTGGTACTGGCGACATGAACATATTCGGGGCTAAGACAGGAATCCCCGTCGCCACATACGGCCCAGGTGACGCCCACTTAAGCCACACAAAAAACGAGTACGTAGAGATTGAGGACTACCGGGCTAGTATAGAGGTGTATAGGAAGACAGTTGAGAAGACGATTGCTGAACATCACAACTGATATCTTAGATCAATCCACAGCAATGATCTAATAGCCTAATGAGGGCCAAATCTTTACTCTAGCTTTAATCACTTGAATAGGGAACTGATCTTCTCTGAGAATCTCTTCTTCGGCTCAAGTTTGGGCCTTATTGAGTCTATCCCCAGCCCCCAAATCATAACCATGATGTTATATCCTACGAAGCTGTTCTCCAAAGTTGTGGGGATAAGTTCTTCAACACTGTACTTGGCTCTCAGATATGAGATCACGTCTTCTGTGATACTGTGTGGAAACATCCTGCTCTTAAAGAGGACGAAAGCTTTAGCCTTCTCGATAGTCTTGGATTCAATGGACCTGTTGAACTCGAGGAGGCTCCTCCATTCGTTTCGGAATTTCTTTACGTTATCTTCAAAGACGACCGAGAAAACGCCGCATTGAGGAGTGATCAATCTGGTGACATCTATTATGTCTATTGGTGGGTTGGAGAATCCACCGTACTCAACAAGATCCACGAGGTTCGAGATGAGAAGGGATATGTTCCTGTTGACCTTCTCGACTCCATCCTTTACGGAATCCGAGAACCTCATCATCCTTTCATTGTCGTAGATTAGGGGGTTAAGTCCGGACTTCGAGATCTCCCTTAGACCGTCTATGCTGTTACCTATGAGGAGAGCTCCCTCTCTTCTGAAGGGGATTGTGCATATTGGGACGACTCTTAGACCGAGTACGTCCCTGATATCTTTGCTTATCTCCGCAAGGGTTAAGGAGCCGCACCCGCCCCCAAGAGTTGCGAGTGTGAAGGCGATCTTGAACCTCTCGCTCTTGTGAAGTTTAGTTAGCTCTTCCAGAACGTTGCTCCTATCAGCTCTATAGGCAGATAACCCAAGCCATTTGTCCTTTCCTGCGCCGTATCCACCTAACTCTTCGCTTCCTATGGTCAGGGTGAGGAAGTTCTTGAAACGCCTTATCTTTCTTCGTTCAAATAGAAGCTTGACTCTTTCATGGTCCTTACTGGACGTATTGATGGCACAGAAAGAGTTCTCCCCCTTCCTTAAGTTCCTAAAATTTATGTAGGCATCGGAGAGTATTCTCTCTCCACC
>CAZBDB010000045.1:0-2994 GCA_964490655.1 uncultured Candidatus Bathyarchaeia archaeon
TAGGACATGAAATTCTCCAAGATTACCTCTCTGATCAGCATTAGTCTCTGGTCCTGTAGCGAACACTAGATAGATAACTTTCTCCTATTAAGGAGTTTCTTAACACAGTGCCGGCTTGATCAGTTTGCATCAAATCTTCCTAATAATCCGTTCGATGTTCCCAGACAGTATCAACTCTAAGTCGTTGCGCCCGAGCCCTAGACTGCGAATCTTTTCAAGTTCAACCTTTGGAAAGTTATAGAAAGGCTCCGGTGTTCCACTCACATCAGAGCCGAAGATCAACCGTTCAGGACCGATGGCCTCTAAGCACCTTCTGATAGCCTCAGCCGAGGCCGTGCTGGTGTCAAAGTAGACATTTCTTCTCTCGTAGAAGGTATACATCAAGTCGTAGCCTCCGTTGAGCTTTCCGATGTGCGGGATTATCACGGTTATTTCTGGATTCTCCTCGATGAACCTTTTCGTCTCCTCGAACTCCTCCTCCAAGAGAACTGGCATCCCCAGAATCTTGATTTCCTTTAGGAACCTCTTGCATCCGGGATGATCGTAGTCGTATCTTGGCTCATCGAAGTGTCTATGCCATTTCACACCTGCATATCGACCGAGATTCTCAGGTATCAAGTAATCATTCCATACGAAGTAGAACGGATACAAGTCTGGAGACCTCTCGGCGACGGTGAGTACATACTCGTTCGCCGCTATACGCGACTCTATGCTGTCGGCGATTCTGTAGATATCTTCTGGGAAGGCAAATGTGACAGAGCCTTGGGCCCCTGCCTCCCTCAGATCTCTCCAAAGCTCTTCCTCACCGTAGTACTTTGTTTCCTTATTGCAGCCCACGTGAATATGAGCGTCTATGATTCTCAAATCGACACCTCGGTCCAAATCTTCCCATATCTCCTACGATTGCCCGATTAGAGTTTTCTCAATGCACGTATGTAACTTATGAGGGTCAGAGATCACTGACACACGAGTGTGAGTAGCTCTCCTATTCGACCCGGTGCTCCTCTATCACATCTTCGTTTAGCTCTATTCCTAAGCCCTCACCTTTAGGGATATCGAGATACCCATCGACTGCCTCGAAGGGCTCTTTGACCAACTTATAGATCAGAGGGCTCTCTGTTCTGCGGAACTCAAGTAGAAAGGCGTTTGGCATAGATGCGACCAACTGAAGGTTCGCTGCGATGTTTATTGCAGTACTAAAGCCGTGAGGTACGACCATCATGTTCCACATGTAAGCGAGGTCGCATATTCTCTTCACCTCCGAGAGTCCTCCGGCCTTCGACACGTCCGGCTGCAAGATATCGACTGCGTGGCGGATTATCCAATCCTTGAATCCCCAGCGTGTGTACTCTCCTTCTCCAGCTGCGATCCAGACGTCGGACTCCCTAGTCAAGGTGACGTATCCCTCTATGTTGTCCTGTGGAAGCGCCTCCTCTAACCAGTAGATGTTGTACTTGCCGAGGCGTTCAGCCATCTTTATCGCATAAGGCACGGACCAGTTCACCATCCTTCCCACATCTACCATCAGGTCAACATCCGAGCCTAGGATATCCCGGATTATCCTCACAGTCTCCTCGTCCCTGTCAGCGTCGAGCCCAAAGGCCTTCTCCCAAGTTTGACCCCATCCATACTTGACCGCTGTGAAGCCTTCGTCAACATATTTCTTCCCTTCTCGACCGGAGGATTCTGGATCGTCCATGTTGAAGATCAGGCTTGCATAGACGCGTATCTTGTCTCTGAACTTGCCTCCTAACAGCTTGTATACTGGCTGGTGGAGGTACTTTCCAAGCAGGTCCCAGAGGGCGATATCGACAGCACTCAAGGCATAGATCGCTATTCCACGTCTTCCGTACCACTCGGAGTATCCGTAGATTCTGTACCAGATCTTCTGAATATTCGTGGGGTCTTCTTGTTTAAGTATTGGTGCGTATCCCCTGTCGATTATGGCCTTAGCTGCAAAGGAGGCTTCATGCCCTTCGCTGTGGGTGCAGGCTTCACCTATGCCGGTTATGCCCTCATCAGTCTCTAACTTCACTATCAGCGAGCTGGGCGCGGATGCTATAGACGGTTCAGGATTGCTGACAACGATAGCCTCAATGTTTTTGATTCTCATCGAATCACCTGGGGATTGTTCTTCGACTGCTGGTTTAAACTTAACGCGTTAGTGGTAGTCCTTGCGGGGACGTATCTCTCTGGATCGGAATTCTCGGATGAACTCTGTCAGTGCGTCCGCGAGGAGCTTAAATGCCTTCTCACCCTTCTCACGAGAAGCCTCAGTTGGATCTCCTAGGACGCCGGTTGAGCTCATCCTGCTCCACCAGTCCATGAATTGGACTTTGCCACCTGAAACCCCGAAGCTTTCTTGTCCCTTCTCTATCCCCCATTTGATGAACTTTGACCTGGAGAAATCCCAGTTCCTTCTAGCCTTGCTCATATCAACCAGTTCTGGTGCTAGGAATAGCATTAGCGAGGTTTCCAGTTCTCCTGCGTGTCCCGATTCGCTTTCAAGCAGTTTGAAGACTTCTCGGTTTAGGGAGATGTAAGTAGATGAGGCGCAGATAGCTGGGGTGTCCAGCGTTATCTGCCTCGCAGCGATCTCCATGGGCGCGGTGTTGCTTCCATGCCCGTTGACTATTATGATCTTCTCGAAGCCGTGGTGTGCCAAGCTCTTGCCTATGTTGATGACGAACCTGATCAGCGTCTCATGGTCGATATGGATAGTGGCTGGAAAGTCGAGGTGATGCTCGTTATATCCGTAGCTGACAGGCGGCAAAACAACGGTCATCTCGGGTATTCTCTTCCCAGCAGCCTTGCAGATCTCATAGACTAAGAACGCATCGGTCTTCGTTGGAAGATGCGGACCATGCTGCTCCGTCGAACCTACGGGAATCAACGGAACCCTCTTGTCCTTGGCAGCCTCTCGTATCTCGGGCCAACTCATCTCATCATATAGAAACTTCACGAGATTGCACTCTCCTTATTGGTTTCTGAATC
>CAZBDB010000045.1:3094-7870 GCA_964490655.1 uncultured Candidatus Bathyarchaeia archaeon
TTCTAAGCTCCTTGACTGGTTCTTCGTGCAGATCCACTCTCAAGTCTAAGAAGGGGCGGGTCTCTATCGTCTTCCAGTCCCCTACGACTAGTAGAGCAGCCGAGACTCTGCCCCTCCTGTCTCCTCCAGCAGACTCTCCAGCTTCTAGGGTTTTCATCAGCCTTTCCGCGAGCCAGCCCTTGGAGCTCTCAAAGGCTTTGACCATAGCCCTCAGAACCTCGCTCGAGGAGAGCAAGTTTCCTGCAGCGACGCAGTCATCACCCGTTATATGGCCTTTGCATTCATGACATCGTTGACCTGTGAAGGCTGCCTTTTCGCCGGCGCTGCTGATGATTGTGACTTGTCTCTGCTGCCTTTCGGGGTCTTTGCTCAACATTGCCTCTAAGGCAGCCTCAGGAGAGAAGCCCATTCTTAGTAGCTTTAGGCCTTCGATGCCATAGTGGACATTTGTGTAGCCTTGTGTGGCGATTGCTCCAATGTCTTTCTCGACGTGTGGGACGACGCTTCCGACAGCGGGGACGGCTGTTGAGACACAGACGCCTAGGGCAGATGTTTCATGACATCTGGCGACCATGGAGAACGTGCCCATGACGTGATCCTCATTCCAGCCATATCTGCACATCTATCTCATCCCCATCAGCAAGGTTGAGCTCCTTGCGCAGACTTACGGGTGCTATGATCTCAAGTACATCGATTGGGTGCTTACTGGAATCAGGAATTACGACAGCCCCAGATACCTTCTTATCAACCAGGGCTGTGAAGCAAGTCCCTCCGAAGAAGCCGTTCGGCGGCTCTATCTTTATGCCCTTCAAGGATCTCAGCAGCCTAATGTTGTCTTCTCCGACTATGCGGATATTTAGTGTGCCAGGATATGGTCTGAAGCCGATCCTTTCCTGGAATTGCTCTCTCGCCCAATCAAGCTCGGTATAGAGGCTTCCCTCGCCCACTCCGCTGAGAACCTTGCCCCTCAATGTAATGGTGGCCATGTCAACTTGTCATCTAGCGCGGTCAGGTGTATTTGACCTGTAAGCCCAGGTCTCCCTGAGACCTGGAATCCCGGCGAGCTTGAGAGACTTGACTATCGCATAGGACGGAATGAGTGAAATGAAGAAGTGGATGACGTTGAAAAGGGCTGTGAAAACGAGGGTCCAGAAAAGCGCGGAAACTTCGGATGAGGGGTTGAGTCCTAATGTTGCGCTCAAGCACCCAGTCGCGAAATCTAAGAAGCTTGGCATAAGGTAGACGAGAACTACGATGTTCAGAAGAGTGGTGACGATTACTCTGAACACGATTCCAGACGCGATGGCTAACGTTTTGGATGCGAGGCTTTCCGTCCTCCTATGGAGAAGCTTGTCTGCTGAGTATGTCCCGAACCAGAGACCTAGGATGGTGGGAGCTATCGCCGCCAACTTCATAGCAGGCCCGATCGGCACCCACTCGCCGAAAACATTCAGGACAGCCCAGTAGATGACGGATGTTGACAAGCCCATGATGGGCCCCATTGCAAAGAAGGCAACCAGAACGGGGATCTCCGCCACTTCAAATCTAAGGTAAGGGAGTATTGGAAATGGGAACACCAGATTTGCCAATGTCATATAGACTGCTAGGCTCGCACAGATCGCTGACAAGGCCACTTGAAGTGCGCCTGTCTTTACTGTGGTTTGCATGTTCCTCGATCTAGACATCACTCTATTATAAGTTTCTACCCATTGTTTGGTACACCTTAAACTAAAAAAGCGCCCATGCCATATCCGCTAGCGGTACGAAGATGGCTCTCCTTATGGGCGTAGATATAGGAACATCCAGCGCAAAGGTAATCGTAGCAAACGAATATGGAGAACTCCTGGCCCAAGCCTCCTCAAAATATCAGATCTCTACTCCAGCGCCGGAATGGGCCGAACAGAACCCCGAGTGGTGGTGGGCCGCCGTCAAGGAAGCCACAAAAGAGGCACTGACAAGTCCCGAGGTCGAACCGAATTTGATCTCGGCTGTTGGACTGTCCGGACAGATGCATGGTACCGTTTTGCTCGACAAGGATTCACGGCCTCTGAGGCCGGCCATAATATGGGCAGACGGGAGAAGCACGAGGCAGTGCGAGCAAATCTACGAGACAATTGGAAGGGATAAGGTTCTGCAGGTGACGTGCAATCCAGTTATGCCCGGGTTCATGGCGCCGTCTCTCCTATGGGTGAAGGAGAACGAACCCTCAATCTTCAAACGGATAGACAAGGTTCTCCTTCCAAAAGATTATGTCAGGTTCAGATTGACAGATTCCTTCGCCACAGACTTCTCCGATGCCTCGGCTACTCTACTGTTCGATGTCAGGAGGAGAGAATGGTCCGACGAGATCCTCTCCAAACTGTGCTTTCAGCCTGAGTTCTTTCCTGAAGCCTATGAGTCAATAGACATTGTCGGCGAAGTTTCAAGGATGTGTTCGAGGGAGACCGCACTGCCGAAGGGAGCTAAGGTCGTGGCTGGTGGTGGTGATTCTCCTGTGGGGGCGGTCGGCTGTGGGGTGGTGAAGACAGGTATTGTCTCGTCAAATATAGGATCAGCAGGGCAGATTTTTGCAGTTCTGGATGAGTTCAAGGTTGATCCTGGGTTCAGGATACATACGTTCTGTCATGCTGCTCCAGGGAAGTGGTACATCCAAGGCGCCATCCTCGCGGCTGGCTTGGCGTTGAGCTGGTTGATCGAGAATCTAGGCCTTGACAAATTCCTCAGGCCCGGTGAGAGTTTGTATGATCTTCTTTTGAAGGAGGCTGAAGCCGTAGATCCAGGATCAAATGGACTTGTCTTCTTGCCGTACCTTCTTGGTGAGCGGTCTCCACACATGGATCCGAATGCAAGAGGAGTCTTCTTCGGTCTAGGTCTAGATCACGGAAGGGCTCACATGGTCAGAGCCGTTATGGAGGGAGTCGCTTACGCGCTCAGAGACTCACTTGAGATATTCGAAGAGCTCGGCGTGAGAGCTAATAGGATAGTCGCGAGAGGTGGAGGGAGCAAGAGCGGGTTGTGGAGGCAGATCCAAGCTGATGTATTTGACTCCGAAGTCGTGACTATGCGTGTTGAGGAGGAGGCTGCCTTCGGCGCCGCTCTCTTAGCCGGGGTCGGTTCTGGCGTATACAGCGATTTACAGGAAGCTGTTGATAAGACGGTCAAGATTAGGAATTTTGTGCATCCTTATCCGCATAACGTTGAGGTCTATGATCGGTACTATCAAGATATCTATAGACATTTATACCCTACACTCAAGGACTATTTCAGGATTTCATAGAAGACTGTGTGAGGTAATAGTTTCATGCCTAGAGAAGTTGTAGCAGTGGCTCCGAGACAGCTTGTCATCCAAGAGTATGAAGATACACCGTTAGGACCTAGTGAGGTCCGTTTGAGAAGTCGCCTATCAGCAGTGAAGCATGGAACAACCCTGACTGTCTATAGAGGGTTGTCCCCATTTGCCGAGAAGACCTTCGATTCGAAGCTGGGTCTCTTCACAAAGAGAGAGGCGGAGGCAGAAGGCTGGGCCGTCTTCCCGATGCACATTGGCAACATGACGGTAGGCGTGGTGACCGAGGTCGGAAGTAGTGTTACACGTTTCAAGGCTGGCGACGAGGTTTTCGGCTACCTCCCGATAAGGGAGACCCACACCGTCGCCGAGGATCGCATTCAATTGGCCCCAGAGGAGCTATCTGATGAGGAGCTGGTCTGTATAGATCCTGCAGTTGTCGCTTTGATGGCTGTTCGTGAAGGGAATGTCAAGATTGGCGAGAGAGTCGCGGTCTTTGGCTTAGGAGCGATAGGGCTTATGGCTGTCCAGATGGCTAAGGTCTCTGGTTCCAGTTTAGTCGTTGGGGTTGAGCCTTTCGAGAAGAGGCGCAAACTCGCGGGGAATTACGGAGCCGATATTCAGATCGACCCTGGTGAATGCGATGTCGGTCTCGAGATGAAGAAGGCGACACACGGGGATGGTGTGGACATCACAATCGAGACGAGCGGCTCCTATCAGGCCTTACACCAAGCTATCAGAGGAACAAGGTATGGGGGTACGATCGTCCCAGTCTCTTGGTACCACGGAGAAGCGAAGGGTTTGAATCTGGGTGAGGAGTGGCACTTCAATCGTCAGGTGTTGGTTTCCGGAGCGCGTGTCGAGAGTGAGCCCTACAGAGATTACCCTCGATGGGATAGGAAACGAGTCCTCGACACGGTTACGAAGCTTTTCGCTCAGAAGAGACTTAGTGTTGAGGGCATGCTTGATCCTGTTGTGAAGTTCGATGAGGTGATGGAGGCTTACAGGATGATTGACGAGGAGCCTTGGAAGACCGTAAAGCTTGCAGTGACATACAAGTAACCAATGACTGTTCAGTTCTTCCCACACCAGAGGAACAGCCCTTCGAGCTATGTGCATTACCAAGCTGTGATAGGAGGCTTCTCGCAGCTTCCAAGCTGTAGGCATCGTGCTGGTTTGGGATTGGAATCTCGCTTTCATCCGATGGATTTTTAGATCAGAAGCACATCCTCTGCTACAAGATTGATATCCACAGTTGGCTGTGACTTCATGGGCTTACTCAGAAGGATGTTAGATAGATCTTCGGGTTACCTAGCGTTAGAAAAACCTCTTAGAGTACTTCTCGCAACTAGCGTATTGACGAGTCTAGGCGGAAGCCTTTATGGATCTTTGCTTGGGCTTTACATAACGAATAACCTAGGTGTTTCTATCCTTATTTTCGGTCTAATGAATACTGTTCGAGCATTAGTCTCAAGCCTGACCATCTTCCC
>CAZBDB010000046.1:0-4231 GCA_964490655.1 uncultured Candidatus Bathyarchaeia archaeon
TATAGGGCTAGAAAGTGTTTCGGAGAGGCTGAGTTGGCTCTAGAAAAGCTTGGCTCTTCGCTCCACAACTCTCTCAGGAAGATCTTCCGAGCCGCCGTTGTGGACGAGGCTGTCGTCAAGGAGCTGGTCCGAGATATACAGCGCTCCCTATTGCAGGCGGATGTGAACGTGAGGCTCGTTCTCGAAATCTCGAAGCGGATAGAGGAGAGATCGCTGAAGGAGAAGGTTCCTCCTGGAATTCCAAGGAGAGAGCACGTAATCAAAGTCGTGTATGAGGAGCTAACACGATTCCTAGGTGAGAAGCCAGTTGCCTTAAGGGTGAAACCGAGCAAAAGGAATGTCTTCATGCTCGTTGGGATCCAAGGCTCAGGGAAGACAACGACAACCGCCAAGCTGGCGAGGTACTTCCAGAAGAGAGGGCTCAAGACGGCTGTCATATGTGCAGACACGTACAGGCCGGGCGCGTTGGCGCAGCTACAGCAACTCGTGAAGACCGTGAATATCCCGGTCTACGGCAGAGGTGGGAAGGGCAACCCGGTGAAGATCGCACATGAAGGCTTGAGCCAATTCGAGAAGTACGAGGTAGTCATCATAGACACAGCAGGCCGACATAAGGACGAGAAGAGCCTGATAAACGAGATGAAGAAACTCGAGCGAACCATCAAACCGAACGAAGTGATAATGGTGATCGACGGCACAATCGGACAACAAGCCTCAGTTCAAGCCGAAGCCTTCAACAAGGCCACGCCAATAGGCTCCATAGTCGTTGCAAAACTGGACGGATCATCGAGGGGCGGGGGTGCGCTCTCAGCCGTAGCTGCAACGAACGCCCCTATCAAGTTTATAGGCGCAGGTGAGAAAATCGACGACATTGAACCTTTCGACCCCTCCCGCTTCGTCGGGCGTCTCTTGGGCATGGGGGATATCCAGAGCCTCATCGAGAAGGTGCGTGAAGCAGAGATAGAGGTCCCAGAGAAGAAGGTTAGAGACATGCTCAGGGGAAAATTCACCTTAGCCGACATGTACGAGCAGTTTGAGGCGATCTCGAAGATGGGTCCATTCAGCCGAATACTCAACATGCTTCCGGGAGTAGGCTACAATATACCCGACGATATGAAGGAGATGGCTGAGGACCACATGAAGAAGTGGAAGGTCATAATCCAGTCCATGACCCCGCAAGAGAGAGAATCACCGAAGATCCTGAAAGCGTCACGAATAAGGAGGATAGCCAGAGGATCAGGCACAAGTGAGAAGGATGTCAAGACCTTGGTCAACCAGTACTTCATGACCCGGAAGATGATGAAATCGCTGCGGAGAAAGAAGCTCCCGATGCAACTCTTCGGAAAGAAGCTTCGAATGTAAAGATACGTGAATCACGAAGATTTCAAGGTCGAAGACTTTCTCCTCTCAAGGAGTATCGGGTTCTGTCCATATGGAGATCCTTGAAAAAGCGCTTAAGATGCTCGAGAGACATCCATTGTGCGATCACTGCTTGGGAAGGCAGTTCGCTCTTCTAGGATACAAGATGGACAACGAGACAAGAGGACACCACATCAAAACATTGCTGGTCATGGAAGGACATCGGCTAGCTGCAGCCAAGGATAAGAGGGGGGTCTCCATTCTCAAGACACTCGTCACCAACGGTTCCGTAGATATGGCGACCGAGCTATTGAAGAAGCTCCATAGGAGGACTAGGGCCAGAAGGAAGTGTTTCCTCTGCGGCGGACGATTCGAATCACTACCTAGACTCGTCGCCACGGCCGTGGAGCTACTTAGAGACTACGACTACAAGACTTTTCTCGTGGGCGTTAAGCTGCCTCTTGAGGTAGCAGAAAAGGAGGATGAGTTCAAAGCCACGTACGGCGTCGAACACAGTGAGAGCATGCGAAACGACCTTAGCCGAACAACAGGGAAGATGATCGCCAAGACGGTGGAAAAGGACGTCGACTACATGAAACCAGACATAGTCGTCATCGTCAACCCATTCGCGGAGGAGATCGAACTCCAAGTGAACCCTTTATTCATAATGGGCCGATACAAGAAGCTTGTCAGGGGAATCCCCCAATCGAAATGGCTATGCATGAAATGTCGAGGGGAAGGTTGCCCGAAATGCGACGGGACGGGGAAAATGTACCCAGAATCGGTAGAGGAACTCATCTCAAGTCCAATCATGGAGGCAACCGCGGGAGAAGACGTCTCCTTCCACGCAGCCGGCCGTGAAGATATCGATGCTCGAATGCTAGGCCGCGGCAGGCCCTTCATAGTCGAAGTAAAGCGCCCTAAGAAGCGTTTTCTTGACTTATTTCAACTAAGGGAAAAAATAAATGAAGAAGCGGCAGACAAGGTTAGGGTTTCGAAGCTCCGCTTTGTCGATAGAGACATGGTTAGGAAACTTAAGGAGATGGAAGGCTGCGAGAAGCTCTATAGGGTCACAGTCGAATTTGATCGGGAAGTCTCCGACCAGGAACTGGATAACGTGGAGCGAACGTTCAAGGACTCAGCCATCCAACAACAGACCCCTAAAAGGGTTTTGCACCGTAGGGCAGACCTAACACGGGAAAAGTACATATATGAGACGAGGGTTAAGAGATTAGCGAAAAATCAGGCTGAGATAAGAATTCGCTGTCAGGGAGGGTTATACATAAAAGAGTTGGTCACGGGCGACGAAGGAAGGACGAAGCCGAACATATCCGAAGTGACCAAAGCGAAGACGACCCCTCTGCAGTTGGATGTGCTGAATGTCTACACAAAGAATAGGAGGTTCGTTAGGAAGTGAGGAAGCGAGGAGGTTTTCGTGCAAGGACGCGTTCAGTCCTTAGGAAGAGACCACGAGATCGAGGAAAAATCAGTGCCGGTAAGCTACTCTACGATTACAAGATCGGGGAGAAAGCTGTCATAGACATAGAGCCCAGCGTCCATAAGGGGATGCCTCACAGGAGATACCAAGGTAAGATAGGTGTCGTGGTTGCAAAGAGGGGCAGAGCTTATGCCGTGAAGGTGACGCAGGGAGAACGTGTGAAAGAGATAATGGTTCTGCCTGAGCATCTCAAGCCTCATGCTGGCGGTTAGTCATGGCAAGGAAGACCTTCAAAAGACAGCCCTTGACAATTCCAGAAGTCAAGAAGATTCTTGAAACCGTGGGTGCGGAGCAGCTCGACCAGTTCCAGCGGAGATCGCTTGATTACACGGTGAAGTTCTCGAGGTTGGGTGGTGATGCTGCTGAGAATCTTGTTAAGGCACTCATCAAGGAGTTTGAACTTGATGTGGAGGAGGCCGTCCAGATAGTTAACTCCATGCCGAAGAGCATAGAGGAGCTCAGAGTCTTCATAGCCGGCGGAAGGAGGATCGTCGAGACATCGAAGTTGGAAGCGATTCTCTCTCTGTTAGAGGAGAATAGACAAGAGAAATAGCGGAAAAGTTATTAGCGATTACGATTTATAAAGGTCTAACGAAGGAGAGGGCACTAGTGAAAGATGATGCTGTAATTCTCAGAATTATCTCTGTCCAAGGACTGGATTTAGAGAGATCAAATTCTTCTTCCACCGCCGATAAAGAAGTCTCTAAGATTTCCAAGATAGAATAGTGATCAAGAATCTTTTCCTTATACGTTTTTGGCTTGGCCGTCTTTAAACTTAGTTTGAAAAGGGAGGAAAGAATGATTGTCAGAGCGTAGGGAGAGAAGTGGAAAACAACTCTACGAGGAGTATGCTTATGTACTAGACTTCATGCCGCAGGGTAAGCCGGGCTCAAGAGCTGGATACCGGGCAGGTCCGGTGGTCCAAGTGATCGGTGAGAGTTTCTTCACCCTTCTCGAGACGAATGCGAGAAGCGGAATCACGCTCAGAATCTATGACCGCGTCTATGTTGGGAAGAAAAAAAGGGACGAAATCACCTACATCATCGGGAGAATAGGCTACGATGAGCTAACAACAAACGCGAAGCTGGAGCTGCCACACGCAGTCGAGCTCATCGTCCTTAAGCGAGAGGACAGATTCATAGAATTTTTCAACACAGCTCATGCGATGACGCCTCGAATGCACGCCTTAGAGCTGATACCTGGCATAGGAAAGAAGTATATGTGGCAAATCATAGACGAGAGGGAAAAAAGACAATTCAAAAATTTTGATGATCTTCAGAGCAGGGTCAGTATATCTAACCCGACTAGGCTCATCGCGAAGCGGATAGCAGAGGAACTCTCCGGAGAGAGCAAATACCGCGTATTCACACGTTC
>CAZBDB010000046.1:4331-6101 GCA_964490655.1 uncultured Candidatus Bathyarchaeia archaeon
GCTCGGTCATCTTCCTCTCGTGCGTGGCATCGACCTACTTAACCGGGCATAACCTTGTGGTGGACGGCGGTTACTCTGTTTGGTGAGATCGAAGGAGAAAAAACATAGAGGGCCTACCATTAGAGGATATTCTTGGCGCGCTAAAACAATCTCCAATTGGCTTCAACATTTCACTTAAGACTACGCATAAGACGTCCAAATCGATTGTTCAAGTAAGATTTTACCTATCTTCTTCTAGGGTCATCTTTTGTAGAGGTAGATTGTATGTGTGGGGTATCCTAGCCTTGGATTTTCGCAGAACCTTTCAACCCTAGCGGCTTTCCACCTTGTCACTTCGTAGTCGTGTGATACCACGCGGGCTCCTGTCTTGAGATCTGTCTCCAGCTTGGGCCTAATCTTCTCGTTGGCGCTGGTTGTCAGGTACATGTAAACAACGTCGGCTGGTCTGAGATCAACCTTGAATATGTCGTTGTGGACGACTTTCAGTCTGTCATCAAGCCCGAGTCTAGTAATCTTGTTGATCGCTTGTTTTGCTAAGTCTTCTCTTAGCTCGATCCCGATTCCTCTGGCGCCGAATTCTTGGGCGGCCATAACGAGGGTCCTGCCGTCTCCGGATCCAAGATCATAGAGAACCTCGTTGGGTTTCAAATCCGCAAGCTTGAGTGAACGTCGGACCACGGGAGTAGGTGACGCAACGAATGGTGATATGAACAACCTGACACACCTTCTCTTCTATGATGAGGTACTCATATTTTTCCTTTATGCTTCGTAGGCTCTACCAGAACCTCCTCTTCAAAGCCTCCCTTTCGGCATCAATCACGAGTTCAAGAAATCTGTCGGTCAAGTCTTTCTCTTCGGAGAGTATCTTCTTTGCGTCTTTCACCTTTATCCCTCTGCCGGTTAAAGCCGCCGCGGCTGCCTTGCCGTATGTTGATATTAACCTAGAGGTGTTTGTTGCTCGCGCCATCAGCTTCTTCTCATCTTTTGTCAGCTTCTCGCCCCTCTTGTCGATCAATGGGATAACCTTGTCCTCTTCAGCCGGTAGTAAGCCCAGCTGATTGGAGCCGCACCTTGGACAGACAGGCCTTTCAGGCAGATCACTTATCCGGATCATCTCGACGTAGTCCAGACATTTGGTGCAGATGAAGGTTCTAGTCTCATCTAAGAGTCGGACTCTGGCTGACTCTATGAGTATGCGTTTCATCCGCTCAGGAGGTATCAGATCCGTCTTCATGCTCACTCTTTCTATGCCTAGGCGTGCTATTGGCGTTGGCACCCCATTCGTTTCCAGCTTCACAACCTCGATCTCTCCTCGGCTGATCATGTCAAGGACTCTGAGCATGTTGCTGAGATCGAGGTCCTTAGTGAAGACTTCTTTCAAGGCTTCATCATAGATGACCGTGCCCTCAAAGCTTTTCATGAGGCTTCTGATGCTTATGTTGCTGAAGTCGACCCACCTCTTCAGAGCGCCGAACCTCTTGGACACATGGATCATCCTTCTCTTGAAGATGCCAGTCTTCACAGTAGCGTCTGTCAACATTCTCTGAACGGTGTCCGCAGGCGAACTCTTCAACTGGTCGATCGCTTTCATGACGGCCTCGGATCTGTTCTCGCTGAATGTTTGGATGAAGATCCTGTATGGGTCATGTTGGACTGTTACGCCGTATCCGGTCTTCTCGGTGAGGACGTGACCTATGAGCTGGGCTAGAGCCCTATTTGTTAGGGAGCCGAAGCTGGCGTGGATGATGACGAAGTCTTCCCAGTCTTCTA
>CAZBDB010000046.1:6201-7836 GCA_964490655.1 uncultured Candidatus Bathyarchaeia archaeon
TTGTCGGCTGTCACGTTCATGATCTTCCAGGGGGTTCCGCGTATGATGAATTTGACGCCTGGTTTTCCATATTCGGCGACGAAGGCTTCATCAAGGATTCCGATCGCTGTTTCGGTTTCGTGGTCAATCACTAGGTATTGCTTCTCATCTGGTATCATCGACAAGTTTTCGAAGTAGTACTCGAATAATGCTTTTGGTCGGCGGGGTCTTATGGCCAACGTATCCTCGAAGGATACCCAGGCGAGTCTTGGGAAGCGGGTATGCATATAGGTCAGAACATTTTTGATGTCGTCTAGTGTGAGGTTTCTGAAGGGGTAGGCGTTTTTTAAGAGTTCGTAGATTTCATAGAAGTAGAGTCGTCTTCTCTTCATTAGTAGTCCGGCGATCTGGTGGGCTAAGGCGTCGAATGGCTTCTCTGGTATGATTACGGGTTCCAGCTGTTCTTCGTCGCCCATCCTTCCTATCACTAGGGCCTCTAATGTGTCGTCTGGGTCCATGGTGATGATGATTCCTTTGGCTATGCGGCCGATTCTGTGTCCGCTTCTGCCGACTCTCTGGATGAGTCTGGTTACCTGTCTTGGGCTCATGTATTGTATTACAAGGTCGATTCTGCCGACATCGATCCCGAGCTCCAAGGAGCTTGTGCATACTAGTCCCTTTAGGTCCCCTTCTTTCAACCCCTTCTCCGCTGAGATCCTGGAAGGTTTGGCTAATGATCCGTGATGGATCGAGACTGGGAAGTCTATGTCCCAGACCTTGAATCGACTTGCTAACACCTCTGAGATGCTTCGTGTATTGGTGAACAGGAGAACAGACTTGTGTTTCTCGATGAATCGGCGGATCAGCCTTAGACGGCCAGCTACCTCGGGATGTGTAAAAAGGACAGACGCGAGCTTTTGATCAATGGGTTTGGGCTGTGGGAAAAGAACTTGTAGCCTCATCATGCGGGCGACGGGCACCCTCGATATCTCGACTTCGCGTCCATTGCCCACTAGAAACTTGGCAACTTCTTCTGGGCTGCCGATTGTAGCGGAGAGTCCGACCATTTGGAATTCTCTATTAGTTATCTGCCGAAGTCGCTCTAAGGCGAGGGAGAGTTGGCTTCCACGTTTGCTGTCTGCTAACTCGTGGACCTCGTCGACTACTACCCACCTAACAGCCTGGAGGTGTTGGCGAAGATGCCAACCGGTAAGAAGTACCTGCAATGTTTCCGGTGTTGTTATCAGTATATCAGGTGGGCTTCTGGATTGTCTTGTTCTTTCGCGGGTTTCGGTGTCACCGTGTCTTACCGCTAGTTTTATGTCTAGGTTGTTGCACCAATACTGAAGACGTTCCAGCATATCTCGGTTTAGAGCTCTCAGAGGGGTTATGTAGAGGATCTTGATTCCTCTCTCTCTTCTGTGCGTTCTTATGAGCATGTCGAAGATTGGGAGGACTGCGGCTTCGGTTTTTCCGGTGGCGGTGGGCGAGATGAGGAGGACGTTCTTTCCTTCTAGAATTTTGGGGATGACTTTCTGTTGTGGCTCGGAAGGTGCGGTGAAGCCTTTCTGCTCGATTAGCTTGCGTATTGGTCGAGAGAATGTTCTGAAGACACTTAGGTCTTCGATCTGATCGGCTGTCAACTTCCGAGACCTA
>CAZBDB010000047.1:0-7411 GCA_964490655.1 uncultured Candidatus Bathyarchaeia archaeon
GTGTGGGACGCCGGCGTTCGAAGCGTTCTAGGCGTCGAACGTCTCAAGGAGATCCTAGAGAACGTTGACTACATTGTCATAAATGAAGTTGAACTCAAGAACCTAACTGGTGAAAGTGACCCATCAACTGCTTGGAGGACCCTGTCAAGAATCAACAGCAACATCAGGCTTGTCGCAAAGCTCGGCAGCCTCGGCTGTATGATGATCACCCCCGATGGGGCCAATCGAGTTGAAGCTGTAAACTTGGAAGGCTTAGGCCTGAAGGTTGTGAACACCGTTGGGTGTGGAGACGCCTTCCTAGGGGTCTTCATAGCATCGAAAGCAGAAGGATCAAGCGACAAGGAAGCTCTGGAGAGGGCGAATCTCGCCGGCGCCTTGAAGGCGACGAAGCAGGAGACTAGAGGCAGTCCATCTAAGGATGAGCTTAAGAAGTATCTAGAGTTTGCACAGAGTGCTAGAGCAATCCAGCCACTCAGTTCAGGCTAGGTTGGTGGACCGGACAGAGTCCATTTTGGCGCGCGAGCATCTGGGACAGAGTCAGCCCGCGGGATGTAGGGCTTGATATCGATGATAGGTGAGGCATCGTCTGCGTCAAGCCCCTTCACAAATAACATGCAGCTCTCTATCTTTGAGAGTTCTACGACGGAGAAGCCTATCGGGTTCGGACGGCTGGGACTCCTCGAGGCGAAAACGCCTACTTCCGGCGCTCCGTGATGCCTCCTCGGGACGACTCTGACCGTGCTTCTATGAGCCTGGTTGTCGCGTAAGTGAAGCCAGTAGAAGACCATGATGTGCGAGAAGTCCTCAAGCCTGTACAGTCCCTCGCAATACTCTGGGAAGATATGGAGCTCTGATACGTCGCCTGATCTTTCTACGACACCGATGAACTTCAGTCTTCCTTCTCCTATCATGTAGAGTCCCTTCTCACATGAGATTGCCAGATTCCGATTAATAAGTCGAAAGTTTCACGACCTCTTACACCTCGGCAAAACAGCGTTCGGATAGTACAAGAAAACTTTTAAGGATCGAAACGTAAACGCTAACTCGTGATAGATATGCAGAAGAAAGTAGTGACCTTCGGCGAGATCATGCTTCGCCTGTCACCGCCCGGCTTCTTAAGGTTTATACAAGCCAGATATTTCGATGCGATCTATGGAGGAGCAGAAGCCAACGTGTCCATTGCCCTTGCAAACCTCGGCGTTCCCACCGATTTTGTGACTCGTCTGCCTGCCAATGACGTCGGTGATGCGTGTCTGAACTATGTGCGCCAGTTCGGCGTTGGTGTAGACAAGATCGTTCGAGGTGGAGACCGACTGGGAATATACTTTCTGGAAAAGGGAGCCGTCCACAGAGGAAGCAAGGTCATCTACGACAGGGCAAACTCGGCAATAGCAACCGTGGAACCAGAGATGATCGATTGGGAAAAGGTCCTCTCCGATGCAATGTGGTTCCACTGGACCGGGATAACCCCAGCCATAAGTCAGGGAGCAGCCGATACATGCCTCGAAGCGGTCAAGAAGGCTAAGAAGATGGGATTAACAGTTTCTTGCGACTTGAACTATCGTAGCAAGCTCTGGAAATATGGCAAGACGGCTGAGGAGATCATGTCCGAACTTGTGAAGTACGTCGACATAACCATCTGCAACGAGGAAGACGCCGACAAAGTCTTCGGAATCAAGGCGCCCGGCGTTGATGTTGAAGCGGGGAAAGTTGAAGCGGAGAAGTATCTGTTCGTCACCAAGAAGTTGATGGAGAAATTCCCGAACATCCAAAAGGCAGCCATTACACTTAGAGGAAGCATCAGTGCGAGCCATAACATCTGGTCAGCCGTCCTTTACGACGGTAAAACATTCTTCAGTGCTCCCACCTACGACATAACCCATATAGTGGATAGAGTCGGCGGGGGCGATTCTTTCGCAGCAGGCTTCATCTACGGCTTGTTGAATTTCGGCGAAGATGTTCAAAAAGCCTTGAACTTCGGAGTAGCATCATCATGCTTGAAACACACTATAATCGGGGATTCAAACATGGTCTCGGTTGCCGAAATAGAGAAGATAGTTGCAGGAATAACATCTGGAAGAGTATCAAGATAGAACATGATTAGATCAGAGGAGGAGTTGAAATGGCAAAGTTCATGAAACATGAAGTTGTCGGAAAGATGCTAGAGCTGGGGCTGGTCCCAGTTTTCTACAACGGAGACATAGAAGTAGCGAAGAAGATTGTCCAAGCATGCGCCGACGGCGGATCCAAGGTTGCAGAGTTTACAAACCGCGGCGACTTCGCCTACCAGGTTTTCAGTGAGCTGGCAAAGTGGTGCAATGAAGAATTTGATGACGTAATCTTGGGCGTCGGGTCGGTGATCGATCCCGCAACCGCTGCTCTCTACATCAATAACGGGGCCAACTTTGTTGTTGGACCCGTCTTCAATCCAGAGATCGCTAAGGTCTGCAATCGACGCAAGGTACCGTACTCTCCTGGGTGCGGCAGCCCATCAGAAATCTCTCAAGCAGAAGAGATGGGATGCGACATAGTAAAAGTGTTTCCAGGCAGTAGACTGAAGCCTGGCTTCATAAAGAGCATGCTTGGTCCTTGTCCCTGGGTCAAGCTCATGCCAACTGGAGGAGTTAATGCCACAAGGGAAAGCGTGTCTGAGTGGATAAAGGCTGGTGCCGCTTGTCTGGGGATAGGGTCAAGATTGATAGTTAGGGATCTGGTGAAAGCGGGCGATTTCGAAGCGATCACACAGAAGGTCGAACAGGTTCTCTCATGGATTAGAGAGGCGAGGGGAATCCCGCTGTTCCTCGGAGTAGAGCATGTCGGCGTATACATCGAGAAAGGCACAGGGCAAAAAGTCTCAGAGTGGTATGCGAGTACATTCGGCTTAACTGCGACAGAGGGTCGATCATCCATTTTCGTATCAGGCCAGGGAACTGGGAGAATCGAGGTAATGAAGAAGCCAGAAGCCATCAAATGTCACATCGCCATACGAGTCTCAAACTTTGAAGAGGCATGCCGTTCTCTGCAGGAAAAGGGCATCGAACTTGAGGAACCAAGGATCAAGAAAGGCGTTAAGGCCGCATTTCTCAAAAATCCGGACCCCGCTGGGAACAGAGTTCACCTACTCTACCTCGGCTAGCAACCCTCTCTCTTTTCTTCGTTTTCTAGTAGTAGAAGCACAGTCGCTCAGCCAGCTCTCTCAGCCCGAATAGAGCGCCGACGTCGGTCTGAGCATTTCAGACGAGTATAGCAAGTCGCTCCTAATGTATTACTAGCGCTAGGAATGGTGGACTTGGTGAAGGCTAAGGTTGTCCAGCGATTCGAGAGATTTCTCAAGGAACGTAACCGTCCGGTCAAGATCTATCGATCATCGGTAGTTGAGAAGAACGGCGCTGTCTTCTTCGTTGTCAGAGAGCAACTCCAACGGAAGCTTGTCGCGATCCACTATGGAAGAGCGAGCAGGATCGTTGACGACTTTGAAGCAGAAGAGAAAGGAATGATGGCGACTGGTGGAGCCCCCCTGAACTACAGGATCTGTACATGCAACCATCGGAATGCCTTAGCCCTACGAAGGTGGTTCCCCTTCACCAGCCCTAAGGTGATTGGGCTAGCCCCTGCCATCGGTACTGGAGACCGCGTTGGGTTGGCTACGCCTGGACACATCCGGGCTGTGCGTAGATACGGAGTTCTTCCTGTTCTTGCTCAACAGTCTATCCGTGAGATGAAACGAACATCCCGATCGCCGCGAGATGTGATCGATGATGTCTCATGGTCCGTGTTCCAGGAAGGTTACAGAGATGGGTTCGCAGCAGATGCCGACCACGTGAAGACCGAGAAAGGAATCGAGGAGACATTTGAAGCTGGATTCACGATGTACACGATCGACCCATCCGAGCATGTAGATGATGAGGCTGACAGGTACGAGCTCGACGCGCTCAGGGAGAGGTTCAAGAGTCTGCCATGGCATGATCTGAAATGCAGAGGCGAGGATCATCTCCAGATCTATCTCGGCAGGGAAATTGGACTCACTTCGGATGACGAAAGATGCGCCTTCAACATCTCTTTCTCAGAGGAGGGTCTGCTGAGAGCAGCAGTGAAATATTCAGCCGCCATCGCCCACGTCGTCAGGCTGAAAAGCCGCTTGGACGAACTCTTCAAGGGTGAAAGCTACGACTTGGAAGTCTCCGTTGATGAGACGAGTGCCCCGACAGAGCCTCTAGAGCATGTGTTCATAGCCTTGGAACTGAGAAGGCTGAAGATTCGCATTCAGGGATTGGCCCTCCGGTTCGTCGGTGATTTTGAGAAAGCCGTAGACTACATTGGTGACTTGGGCGAGTTTGAGAAGACCTTCCGGGACCATGCCATAATAGCCAGAAACCTTGGACCCTACAAGCTCAGCATCCACTCGGGTAGCGACAAGTTCTCCATACATCCTATCGTGGGCAGACTTGCACGTGATATGGCTCACCTTAAGACGGCTGGGACGAGCTACCTAGAGTCGTTACGTGTCATAGCAAGACATGACCCCGCCCTATTCCGTGAGATCGTCCGCTGCAGCTTCCAAAACTACGAGAAAGACCGGAAAACATATCACATAGGCACTGAGCTCTCGATGATCCCGATCGTTGATGAGGTAGGAGACGAGGATCTGGAGCTGAGATTCCTTGATGACGATCACGGAAGGCAGATGCTACACGTGACTTTCGGATCGATCTTGACCGCCAAGGCGAGACATGGAGGGTGGCTCTTCCGGGACAGAATCAGACGGGTCTTAATCGAGAACGAGGAAGAATACTACCAGACGATCGCCGAACACATTGGACGCCACATCTCGGCCATATGGTCCCCAAAATGAAGATTCCAACAGCCACGTGTTTCGAGCAAGGTCAGAAAGGGAAGCGCGTGCAACATTCATGGGGGAAAGGTTGAAATAACTTGGCGAAGATTCTGAGGGACAAGTAGAAGCGATCTTGAAGGCCGATAGTTTGAGAGAGAAGACTTGGGGATACTTGGTCTTTCTTTGTCCAAGGTGTGGATCAGTCAGATGCTCAAAGGGAGGTCAGAAAACAGCTACTTGCTTCACGTGTGGTCATAAGATCAAACTTGATCCCGTGAAGGTTCAGGTAATATTCAAGACTGACAAGAGGCGGGAAGCAATAGAAGCCGTGAAGAGGTACAAGATGAAGTTGGCTGAGAGAGACCGGAGAACACTGATGTAGCAGAGGGTCAGGAACCTTAGATAAAGATAAATTAGCCCTCGAACAATTCTCTTGGCTGTAGCCGCATTAGGAATCGAGGAGCATCACCATTGTCCGAGAAGAATGATTTGAGTTCGATGGCCGATCTTCTCCGGAGCGGAGCTACAATGACAGATCTCTCATGTCCAGCCTGTGCCTCGCCGCTTTTCAAATTGAGAAACGGAAAGCTCTGGTGTGCCAAATGCCAGAAAAGAGTCGTGGTGGTGAAGGAGGGTGAGCAGCCGCCCGAGATCATGTCTAGGCCTCTCCTCGGGGACCTTGAATCGGCACTCCTTGAGAAGATACAAGAATTCAGCAGCAAACTACGAGAAGAGAAAGATACTGAGCAGCTAACCAAACTCGGAGAAGTCATATCCAAGCTCTTGGACAACCTTGAAAAGGTCAGAAGGATCGGCCGGGGCAAGGTGTAACCTTTGAGGACCTGAGATTGCTTGGAAGGTACGAGAACTTCCCGGAGATACGACATGGCATTGTGTACTTTGCACATCAACTCCCAACGATAGAACTCCAGCAAATCATAATCAAAGCGTTATATCGATTGAGTCGGGCGCAGAGAGGCCACAAATTCTCATCTGTCAAGTCAGTTTTGAACTGTAATGTCCGCTTCGAGTTCGGCATTGCTGATGGCTTGACGTTTAACTACATAGACGAGGAGGTGTTGAAACTCTCTCTAGATTTCGTATCTAGGGGGGTGTCTTCCACTCTTGATTTCATATGCATCGTCCGATACTACAAGAAGATCGGCAGAAGAAAATACAGGCCTTTAAGGTTTGACTACTACATTATCAGGTTCCTTTTCTATGAGAGAGACGGGAATATCGAAGTCTACCATGAGAAGGGAACTAGGCGTTTTCCGATAGATGATCTAATAGCGCTTATAGTCCGGAGAGTGAACCGGGAACTCGCGAGAAGTAAGCAGCCAAGGGTTACGGTGATGCATGAATAGACGATCTAGCGTTCATGCCCGAATCTGCTGAGCACAAGGTCCAAGATCTCTTTCGAGACCTCCTTGACGGGCCTGTTTCCATCGACTCGAATTAGCTCTCCTCGATTAACAAGCTCAATATAGACATTGCGGACCATCATCTGGGTCCGCATGCGCTCCATAACGGACCTGTCACTCTTGATTCTTCTAGCCAAAACTTCAAGGGGTAGATCGATGTATATCGCCAAATCAGGGACTGGTGAGAACTTGTTGATCTTCTTGATCCAGTCCAGATCCAATCCTGCTGAGCCCTGATATGCAAGGGAGGAGTAGACGTACCTGTCCGAGACGACCATCGCGCCGTTCTGCAGCATCGGTTTGATCTCTCTCTCAGAATGGTCGTATCGGTCCGCGGCGAACAGAAGCGCCTCGACTACGGCTGGGACGCGCTTCCTGCGGGAGAGTATCTGTTTCCTTATGAAGCGGCCAATCTCACCTTGACTAGGCTCAGTTGTAAAGTATGCTTTGAACCCTCTTCGGTACAGGTCTCTGACGAGTATACAAGATTGGGTCGTCTTTCCACTTTTATCTAAACCCTCGATACAGACGAAGAAGCCTCTCGACAAACTCTCACCGGCAGAACCCATCTGGGACGCAACTATGATAATTTCCACCGTTACTTATATTTCTGCGGAAGTATTGCCGCACCCAAGTGTGAACTGCAAGAATGAGATTTAACAAGATTATGGCTTTGAGCCGAGGATCATCCGAGTGGCCTCGAGCTCTACTGCTTCTGCACATAAGTGAGGCTTGGATCTTGCTACTCTGAGACATATTTTGTAGAATTGTTCGTTGTCTTCGTCTAGATATCTCCACAAATGCTCCTTCTGAGTCATCTACATGTCTCCTCTCCTTGACGCTTTGTAGAGCAGTTGTCAGAATATAAGTCCATGAGAAATCGTGTTAAGATGGCGAAATACGAATGTGTGGAATGGATGTTTACCTACAGAGACAAGAGATCAAAAAGGCGATGGGAGCGAATAGGGGAGCAGCGTGACTATTCTTGGGGTCGGGGTTTGTTCTTCAGCGTCTCTGGGACGGTCGCTAACAATGGCATTCGCAACAGAGCGTCCACGAGGATTGGGATGATGAAGACGAGGGTCGGGTCCACGCTTTCATAGAGGTATCCGCCGAGTATCATCGCTGGAACTCTCATCAGGCTCTGGAAGAA
>CAZBDB010000048.1:0-2084 GCA_964490655.1 uncultured Candidatus Bathyarchaeia archaeon
AAGATGGCGGTTATGCCCCAGAAGACCAGCAGAGCCAATAGCGGATGGTAATTGGGCTGACTTTCATAGAAGCCTAGGCCTAAGCCTAGGGTTGTTGTTATGTAGTCGGAGATTACTCCTCCTAAGGTTAGAAGGAAAGGAAGGAATCTCCTCAGGACATCCATCTGCATCAGTCCTAATGGTTGATGGATTGGCAGTATGTGTTGTTGGTCTGTGTTGTCTCTGCTTATTAGAGTAGGCCGAATTCCATGAAGCCCTCATAGTGCCGCAGGTACTTCCTTCCCTTATCTGTGGTCTTCAGCATGCCTCTTCTCTCTGAGTCGTTGGTGATTAAGCCTGCCTCCCTAAGCCTCTCCAAGTACTCGTTCAACAACTTGAAGTTCAAGTTGGCACCGTAGACTATCCTCGTCTTCTTGGCTCCCTTCCTTGCTATGCGAAGTATGTCGGCAATTATGTCCACGCTGCTCCTCCTACGAGTCATAACATTTCTTCTTAACATTCTTTCTAAACCCCATTATGACGATTAGCAATAAGACTATTTTAAGGTTCTCTAACGAAAATGGGCATTATTCCCGACAATAATACAATTGTGATCCCATTTTGCCGTTTTCAGCAACATTCGTTCCATAATTCCCCGTCTCTGGAAAAATCATAACCCCTGTTACGTCAGAGGGAAATCACACATTGGCTGTGACGAAAAATGGAAAACGCTCCCAGTTTATTCCCATTTTTGGAAGACCAAGCTAGAGGCTATATCTGTATCACTAGTTTATGCAGAGCGCGATCCACACAGCAGTTAGCCGTTGAGTGTTGCGAAACCCAGCTGAGATGAAAACCGGGAAGACAGAAGCCTTTTTACATGCTACAGACTCGGGGACAGAATCCGAGAAAGAAGGTCTTTCCGACTAGGCTTTGAACCACCTGAAGATTAGGTACTCTATACTCTTCTTGTGCAAGTCGGGCACGGCAACTATGAACCTCTTCCGAACAGTCGTTGCAAGCCTGCCAGCCTTCACGATATCTGTGGCGGTCGTCTCTTCTCGTCTGCTTTTTACGGAGATCATGAAAGGCGCATGATCTATGCCTGGGCCGCGCCTGTAAACGGCGAAGTCGCAACCAAACTTTATCCCAGGCGTCACTACGAGTTCCTTATCTCTAAGATCTCTGTAGACAGCATACTTGTGATCGAAGTTGTCGTAGAGTTTCCTAGCTCTGCTCCTGAGATTTCTTAGCTTGACCTTATCCTTGCTTGGTCCTTCGAAGACTTCGATTAAGCCCTTCTTGGCCAAGTAAACCCCCTCCATCAAGTCAAGCATCAGGGGCACATCGAAGTCTGGGCTCTTAGGCTTCGGAATCCCTATAGGCTTGCCGTAGAACCCAAGCCCGTATAGCTCAGAGCCTTCCTCTGGGTTCCAGATAACTAAAAAGTTCTCGACGAGCTCTGCCTTGACCTTCTTCGCCATGGAATGGCTCACTCTCACATGGCGAACGCTAGGATTCTGCTGGCGTCGGATGCGTCTTCAACCTTGTCGGCGATATCCTCGAAGAGTTGAATTATATCTCTGAGCAGGAGCAATGTCGGTATCTCCATCTTGCTGTTCAGGATTTTGATCTCCAGCTCCCTGTAGAGATCGTCCACCACCTTCTCCGCAACTTCTACGTCCCTGGCCTTCTCAAGGACCTTTCTTGCGCCGTATTTCAATGTGAAAAGCGACTCTCTCAGCTTCGAGACGGCATCGAACACGGCGCTGGAGAGGTCAACCAGACCCTTATCTATGTCTGGGGGCACCATCCAATTCCGCCGCATCATCTCTGTAAGCCTGAAGGCGATCCCCTTGCACATATCCGCTACCTCGCTGGTTAGATCCGTGAAATGCAGGAAATCATCTCGACTAATCAAGATGGCTCCTATTTCAGCTAGCTCCTGCGCAACAACCCTCTTCGCGGAGTCAATCTCATCTCCGAGGCCCAGAATCTGAGTGTACAGTTGCCTCGCTGACGATTCGTCGTCCTTCACAAAAGAGTCGACGAGCTGCGAGGTCTTTCTCGATATGTCGACAACCTTCCTCAGGTGGTCCTGCAGA
>CAZBDB010000048.1:2184-4146 GCA_964490655.1 uncultured Candidatus Bathyarchaeia archaeon
CGAAGAGATAGTGGGAACATCAGGCCTGAATCTGTCTCCTGCATAATGTTACATACTGATGTAAAGGAGGCTGCGATCAGATGAGTGAACAGAGCAAATTTGATAGGATCGCTGAGTTAGCCATTAGAAGAGGATTCTATTTCCCCGCTGCTGAGATATACCCTGACGCTTCCGCTGGATTTTGGGATTATGGCCCACTCGGCTCCGCTCTAAAGAGGCGGATAATCGACGTTTGGAGAGAGATGATCGTAAAAAGGGACGGCATGTTAGAGATTGACGGTGCCCAGATACTGCCGGAAAGTGTTTTTGAGGCAAGCGGTCATCTCAAAAGCTTCATTGATCCATTAACGGAATGCAAGAGATGTAAGAGGATCTTTAGGGCAGACAGACTGATTCAGGACAAAACAAGGAAGCTAATCCCTGAAGCCCTTTCCACCCGAGAGCTAGAAAACCTAATCCGCATGCATAACGTGATCTGCCCGGAGTGCGGTGGCGAACTATCAGAAGTTGTCAAGTTCAACATGATGTTCCGCTTTGCGGCTGGTCCAAAGATGGATAGCAAGGTCGCGCTCAGACCAGAGACGTGTCAAAGCATTTTTCTGGATTTTCCAAGACTCTACAGGATTATGAGAGCGAAACTCCCTATAGGCATAGCCCAGGTTGGAAGATCCTTCAGGAATGAGATCTCGCCGAGACAGGGACTTGTGAGATTGAGGGAGCTTATACAAGCCGAGGTTGAGGTCTTTTTCAACCCTACGAAAGTGGACGATCTCGAGAAGTTTGCTGAGGTGGCAGGCGAGAAGCTGAGCTTCCTATTGTTAGAGGCAAGCGAGGAGCAAATGCTAACAGCCAGAGAGGCCGTGGACAAGAAGATAGTTCAAAACAAACTTGTGGCATACTACTTGGTTCTACTGGCGCAATTCTACGAGAAGCTTGGAATAAGTCCAGAGAACATACGTTTCAGAGAGCTTCCTGACGAAGAGAAGCCGTTCTACGCCCAGTCAGCATGGGACTTAGAGATCAGAAGCAGCTTCGGATGGTTAGAGACCGTAGCAAACCACTATAGAACAGACTACGACTTGAGGGTTCATTCCGAAGGAAGCAAAACCGACCTAAGTGTAATAGATGGGGAAGAGAAGGTTCTTCCATGGGTTTGGGAAGACTCGATGGGAATAGACAGAACTCTACTTGTTGTGCTAGACGCAGCATACACCAACGAGGGAAAGCGGACATTTCTGAAGCTGCCCAATTACTTAGCACCGATACAGGTCTCCGTTTTTCCTCTCGTCGACAGAGACGGGCTGACAGAAAAGGCAAAGAAGATCTATGATCAGCTTAGAGCCCACTTCGATGCAATATTCGACGAAAAGGACAGCATCGGAAGAAGATATTACAGGATGGACGAGATAGGGGTTCCCTTCGCAGTGACGATCGACTATGACACCTTAAAGGATGATACTGTCACAATAAGGGAACGAGATAGCAGAAAGCAAACCAGAATAGGAACCAGTGAAATAGTAGGCTGGCTGAAACAGAGATTCCATATTGGCTATTCCGGTTAGGCTGAACCTCTCAGAAAGCGCGTCTCTTTGAGAATCCCACGTGAAAACAAACTGTTGTTTGTTCAAAAGCTGAGATGAAAAGGATCATAAAGGAAATTTGATCACCATTCTCGCTTGGACCTAGATATGTTGTGCCAGCATCTCCTACAGATGGGGAGCAGCCCCCTTCTGTGGAGGATATACACTGCTATGTTATTGCTCTTACATCCCTTGTTCCAAGGATTCCGACATCGCTCTTCGTTAGGCTTCATTCCTGGGCACAAACTTAACGGTCCTGAACGTATAAATGTGGCAGTCTGATTTCTACCAATTCTAGTTAAGCAGTTTTGTCATGTACGGTCCTTCATACCCGTAGCCGAATCTCATGTAGTAGCGTTTCGTTCCTAGGGCGCTCGTCACA
>CAZBDB010000048.1:4246-5490 GCA_964490655.1 uncultured Candidatus Bathyarchaeia archaeon
TCTCTATCCTCGGCAGAGATGAATAGCTCCTCTCCTTCTGATGCTCGGTATCCCCTTTTTGAGATCTCTATCTTGTCCAGTTCTGGTTTGACTCGGTCCTTCAACCATCTATGCCCGACCTCCCTGCACCTTATGCACCGACAACTCAGACTCAACCTTCCGAGTTTTTCTTGGACGATCTGTCGGAGGTTGCTACGGTTTACGCCAGCCTCTATCAGGTAGGCGGGTATATCCCTTTGCACGCGCATTATCCGAATCCATTCTGGGATGGACTTCTTGACCTCCATGATCAGCTGAGCGGCTTCGTCCGTAGTGTAAGGTTTGTAGATGCCTCTTTTCCACCACTCGTAGACCTTGGTTCCCTTGATCACGAGGCATGGATATATCTTGACCATATCCGGCTTGAACCGTTCATCGCTGAAGATCTTCTTGAAAGCCTTGAGGTCGCGGTCATAGTCTGACCCGGGCATACCAGGCATCAGGTGGTAGGCAACCTTCAACCCCGAGTCCTTCAGTATTCTCGTAGCCTCAACCACATCCTGAACCGTGTGCCCCCTGTCGACAAGCTCGTAGATATCGTCATAGATGTTCTGGACACCAAGCTCCACACGGGTAACTCCCATAGAAAACATGCGATCGACGTGCTGCTCCTTAGACCAGTCCGGACGAGTCTCTACCGTAATTCCGACGTTCCGCAGACGACCGCGCTCCGAGATTTTCCTAGCCTCCTCTAGGGATTCCGAGTTTACATCGTTCAGGGCGTCCAAGCAATCCTTCACATAATCTTCTTGGTAGTCTAAGGGCATGGCTGGGAATGTCCCGCCCATGATGATGAGTTCGACCTTGTCGACCGTGTGTCCGATGGCTTTGAGCTGTGCTATTCTGCTCTTTACTTGCATGTATGGGTCGAAGTTGTTCTGTAGACCTCTCATCGCTGCTGGTTCGTGGCCTGTGTAGCTCTGCGGAGCTCCGATCTCGGGTCCTCCAGGGCAGTAGGCGCATGGCTCCTTCTTCGGGCATGGCCAAGGCTTTGTCATCACAGCTATGACAGTTATGCCAGAGATCGTCCGTACAGCCTTCCTGCGCAGGATTTCGATGAGCCTCTTCCTCTCGCTCGGTTCTAGGTATCTTATTATCTCGGAGTTGGACAGAACCCTTTTCAGGTTGTACTTCTCGGCGACGATCATCTTGGCTACGTTGACATCCCTCAAGGTTGGCTCAGGGATGCCCATAAGATGATCGAT
>CAZBDB010000048.1:5590-7271 GCA_964490655.1 uncultured Candidatus Bathyarchaeia archaeon
AGCATCGTAAATATGGGGTGATAGAAGTAATGAAAGGTATAAACTCCTAATCCGAAGATGCCGAACCCCAAAGATATTATTATGATTGACAGAATCGTTCTCCTTCCCAATATAAACAGCCCCTTAACCTTATGAATTCTGCCTCAAAAAATGTTTGTGAACCGCTAGTCCATGCCTACCGCGGGAAGATTGCAGTTTATGTCGTGCATGAATAGATGTATTTACTCATGTAGTCTATCAGGACCGGTTCTATGCCTAGGTTTTCCTTAAACATGTCGACAAAGACCTGTGGATCAATCGTTCTATTCTTGAAGCAGCCGTAATGGGATGGTATGACGATTCTCGGCTTCAATATCTTGGCGAATCTGAAGGCGTCTTCGGGTTTCCTCCCTGGGAAGTCCCCGACTATCGGCAGGATAGCAATCTCAGGAGACAACTTTAGAACGCTCCCCAGAACCTTGATCGGCTCTGCTGCCATCTCAGGAGAAGAATCTCCCATGTTATATGCCCTTACAAACCCGAAGTCGAATATGTAGCCATAGTGTGTAGTCCAGGGTTCCCCGTCCTTCCTCTTTTCCGAGCCTACTAAAGAGTTGGTCGGCGTAATCTTGAAGCCCGCGATCTCTACAGTCTCGTTAGCTTTGAGGCTTCTAGCTCTTGCTTGAGGTATTCCAATACTTAGGAAGCGGTCATGGGATTCGGGTGGTCCAAGAAAGACCGTCTTAGATGAGTGTTCCGAAATCTTGGAGAGCGTGCTTGGATCGGTGTGATCTAGGTGGTCGTGGGTGCAAAAGATGTAGTCAACTTTGAATTCCTCTGGCTTAACAGGAGGTTCTGCATGTACATAGAAGTCTTCAATCTTCATAGCGGCCGGCGTAGGTCTCGAAAGGAAGGGGTCGACTGCAATGAGCGTTCCTATGCGTGTTTTGAACACAAAAGAGTTTTGGCCAAGCCAGAAGATTGCTAATCGCTTCTCCTCAACCTTTATTTTCAACATTTCATCCATCAAATCGATCATCCGCCAGCTTTGTACTCCTCGATCAACTCTTCTGTCCGTTTGATTCCTAAGGTGGTTATTAGGTATTCACCTTCAGACGTCCTCTCCACATATCCCTGGTCCATCAATCGGGGCATCTCATTCATCACGGTCTTCCTTGCCTTCCCAGTCACCACCGCAAGGTCATTCGAGGATAATGTGTCTTTGCTTAGCTTCCCCAATTTATCGCCAGCGTGCGCGCCTAGAAGCGCCAAACAGATCATCTTGCTCGCCGGTAGATCATGAACCGACATGATCAGTCCCTCGCCGGTGACCTTCAATAAGCCAGCTAATTCTTTCGAGATCTTCACTAGATCTGGTGTATAGGCGATGTTCTGGACGATCTCTAGGTTCGGACATACTTGGGTTAAGAAGCGCAAAGTCGCCTCGAATACCTCATCTGCACTTCCCTCAAAATTGGCTTTCATCTGGCCGTACTCCACTTGAACTCTGAGTCTAGTTTCCCCACCCACGCTACTACGCCTCTTGAGGCCTTATCCTGGGCAAGATCTCCTCTAAGAACGACTTCAAGCCGAGCGTCGTCATCCTGTACTCGCCCCGTCCAATCCTCTCCACCCACCGCAAGTTCGTCAACTCGCTTAGGCGAGCTGCGACTGTCCCGGACTTGCCGCCTGTCAGAGACTG
>CAZBDB010000049.1:0-7204 GCA_964490655.1 uncultured Candidatus Bathyarchaeia archaeon
GATCCCGTAGACGTTGAAGAGAGAGTGGTAGACCTTGTTGATGTCGACGATGCTCGTGGCGATTCTCGAATTCTTTGGCCCATGCCACCAGGATCTTAATGGATCGGGTATCATTCCGAACAGGTTCTTCAGAGTGAAGCTGGCGTACATCTTCAGCCTAGCAAAGCTAATGAATGTCGATCCACGGAGGTCGTAAAGCTTCTTCGGTACCATGCTGTAGAGCTCCTCTGTTTGGACCGGTTTGAAGCGGGCCTCCACCGACCTCTTTACTTCAGTTGGATCTGCCATCCTTCCACTCCAGACCTCATCGGTCACGTTGATGTAACTGACGTCGAACTCCTTGAAGAGATCCGTAAAACCGTGTTCATCGAGAAAGGCTCTATCCTCCTTCTTGATCTGGTCCCAGTGCCCTACTTTCCTGAACCAGTCCCAGTCCGGGTTCTCGATGAGCCAGTTCCAGCCGTCTCCCTTCAGGAGCCACTTCCAGTTGGCCTCCTTGTCCCCGACGGTGAAGCTCATTCCATCGTGGAGAAGGTTCATCGAACGCCCTATGCAGTGGGACTCTGTGACTACGATGTTGGAGTCTAGTGCCTCCAGCAGCATCCTTAAGGTCTCGGAGTCGCTGAAATCCGCCGGCTCGTTTGATACCCAGTTCGGCTTGATGATAATGGTCCCGGGTCGAGCCAAGGGTCAGCCAACATCTGCCTCAATTCATCGGAGTCCCTCACTTTCGCTACGGTTGTCTGGCCGAACCTGTGATGGGGGATAGGCATGTTCTATCCTTTTGAATAAGTGTAGATATAAAGTCTTTCGCGCGAATATGAAGTTCATTGCGTGTGGCCAAGGTCCAACTCAGTGAGTGTCAAAGCACAGAACAGAATTAGACTTACTGGTCTGCTTGAAGAAGGTTAGATTCAAGAACACGATTGTGAGACTATCTATCAGGCTGGAACAGATGGAAAGGAAAACATTTCTTGGGTCGGTCCTCATTGCTATTGTTGTAGCTGTTTCTGGCTATGTTGTGTTCGAGCACAAGGAAGGGGCATCTGAAGAGAAGCCATCTACAATCAAGATAGCTGCGTTCAACATACAGATATTCGGGGAGTCCAAGAGACAGAAGGACTACGTTATGAAAGTTCTTGTTGATATTGTAAGGGAATTTGACATCGTTCTTATCCAGGAGATAAGGGACGCTGAAGAAGAGACAGCTCCACATTTTCTTCAGTGGATAAATCAGATTGAAGGACCGGAATACAGATTCATCAGGAGCGAAAGGCTGGGAAGAACCACGAGCAAAGAGGCCTATGCATATTTTTACAACAGCAGAAATGTGGAAATGATTGAAGATTCTGACTGTGTCTACAATGATGTTAGTGATGTTTTTGAGAGAGAACCCTGTATAGTCAGTTTCAGAAGTGGCAACTTCGACTTCACACTTGTTGGGATTCATACAAAACCAGACGATGCTTACTCGGAGATAGGCAATCTGACCTTTGTTGTTTCCTCTATCCTATCGGAGAGTCCTGACGAGAAGGACATAATAGTGTTAGGAGATTTCAATGCTGACGGAAGATACTTTGATGAAGACGATCCGTCGAACCCCTTCAAGGCTTCAGAGTTCTTCTGGGTGATAACTAATGAAATGGACACGATGACGAAGACAGACTATACCTATGATAGGATTGTTCTCGTCAATGCCACGTACAGCCATGAATATGTCGAGCACAGTGCAAGGGTACTCTACTTCGACGAAGAGTACGGGCTCAACAATAGCACTCTAGTTCTGGAAGTGTCAGATCACTATCCGATATACGCTGAGTTCAGAATTGGTTTGGCAGATGATGATTAGCGCGCGCTATAGATTTGCTTGTTATCCGAAGGTGACCTCTTCATTCATCTCCTTTGCCAATTCGGATAGGAGATCTTTCTGCCGCCGGGTAAGTTTCGTGGGTGTTCTAACGATGACCCTTACAAGCTGGTCTCCCCTACCCCATCCGTTCAGGTGAGGCATCCCCTTTCTCTTCAATCGGAACAGTGTACCCGTCTGAGTTCCAGCCGGAATCTTCAGCCGAGCCTTTCCGTCAAGCGTAGGTACACTGACCTTTGTCCCCAGCGTTGCTTGAGTGAACCCTATGTAGGCTTCGCAAAGAAGGTCGTCTCCCCTTCTCTTGAACAGGCGGTGGGGTTTCACGTGAATAGGAACGTATAGATCCCCCTTTGGTCCGCCTCGAACCCCCGGTTCTCCCTCTCCACTCAGCCTGAGCTGATACCCATCGTCGATGCCCGGGGGAATCTTCAGCTTTATCCTGCGGAGGCGTTGAACCGTTCCCGTGCCTTTGCAGGTTTCGCATAGGTTCTCTATGTAGATTCCTCTTCCGCCGCATTCTTTGCAGGTTTCGACTTCCGTGAAGCGGGTGAAGCCGAAGCTTCTGGTGTGTCTTATCTCGCCTGTGCCATTACATTTGCGGCAGGTTCTGGGGCCTATTCCTGGTTTCGCTCCAGTGCCTTTGCATGTTTCGCAGACTGCTTTGCCTGGTACGTTTATCTCCGTGTTCAGGCCGAAGGCAGCCTCTTCGAGACTTATCTGAACATCGTATCGTAGGTCTGCTCCCTTCCTTGGGCCGTATCTCCTTCGGGTTCTGCCGCCGAAGAACATGTCGAATATGCTGCCGAATCCACCGAAGCCCAGATCTCTGAAAATGCTGTCGAAGTCGGCTCCTCTGAATATGTCTTCCCAAGTGTACCTTCCGCTTATGCCATTCAGGCCAAACTGGTCATACTGTCTTCGTTTCTCATCGTCAGAAAGAACGGCGTATGCTTCTGATATCTCTTTGAACTTGTCCTCAGCGTCGGGAGACTTGTTTCGGTCTGGGTGATACTGCAAAGCCAGTTTTCTATATGCTCTCTTTATATCCTCTTTTGCCGCATCTTTGGGAACATTGAGGACTTCGTAATAGTCCCGTTTGCCGCTCATCTGTGAGTGACCTGTACCTAGTCTTGTGCTACTTGACTTCTTCGTAGTCTGCGTCTACAACCTTTTCTTTAGGCTCTTTCGGTTCTTCAGCTTTCTTTTCTTCTGCTCCCCTCACCGCGGCTTGTTGGTAGACAAAAGTGCCAACTTCCTGAAGAACTTTCGCCAACTCTTCATTCTTGGCCTTAATCTTCTCGATATCTTTGCCGCTAAGGGCTTCTCTCAGCTCGGCGACCGCTTTATCGATCTTCTCTACTTGGTCCTTTCCTAGCTTATCAGACAGGTCCTTCTTGGTCTTCTCGGTGGTGTAGATGAGGGAATCGGCATTATTGCGGACCTCGGCCTCCTCCTTCCTTTTCTTGTCCTGTTCGGCGAACTCCTCTGCTTCGTTCATCATGCGGTCCTTCTCGTTTTCTGGGAGCTTTGTCGACGCTGTTATGGTGATCTTCTGCTCCTTCGCTGTAGCCAGATCTTTGGCTGAAACGTTCAGTATGCCATCAGCGTCGATGTCGAAGGTCACCTCGATCTGGGGGACTCCTCTAGGCGCGGGAGGTATTCCAGTCAGATTGAACATGCCGAGGGAGAGGTTGTCCGCCGCCATCGCCCTCTCCCCCTGTAACACGTTGATGGTCACGGTGGTCTGGAAGTCAGCTGCAGTAGAGAAGATCTGACTCCGTTTTGTTGGAATCGTTGTGTTCCTTTCTAGGACCCTCGTGAAGACTCCGCCGAGCGTCTCTACACCCAGCGAAAGGGGTGTCACGTCAAGTAGTAGAAGATCCTTTACCTCGCCAGCTAATACTCCTCCTTGGATGGCTGCACCGACGGCAACACATTCCATAGGATCCACGCCGCGTTCAGCAGGTTTGCCCATCAAGTCCTGCACGAACTTCCTCACGAGTGGCATTCTAGTTTGGCCGCCGATTAGAATGATCTTATCTATGCCTTTCGAGTCGAGCTTCGCATCTGCGAGCGTTCGCATGATCGGGTTCCTGATCTTCTGAACAATCGGTAGCGTCAGCTGTTCAAGCTTGGCTCTATTCAGAGTGCTATGCAGATGTTTTGGCCCACTACTGTCGGAGGCGATGAAGGGGAGATCGATATCCGTCGTCGTTAGGGTGGAGAGCTCTATCTTCGCCTTTTCAGATGCCTCCTTGAGCCTTCGCATTGCCATCTTGTCGCTGCTGAGGTCGATGCCTGTCTGAGAACGAAACTCTTCGAGGAGATATTGCACGACGGCGTTGTCTAGGTCTGTTCCGCCAAGTTGGGTGTCGCCGCTGGTGCCGAGCACCTCGAAGACCCCGCCTCCGAAGTCCATTATTGTTGTGTCGTTGGTTCCGCCGCCGAAGCTGAAAACCATGATTTTCATCTCTCTGTCCAGCTTGCCTAGACCGTAGGCGAGGGAAGCGGCGGTCGGCTCATTTATGATCCTTGCGATATCGAAGCCTGCTATCTCACCGGCGTCCTTTGTTGCCTGCCTCTGATTGTCGTTGAAGTGAGCAGGAACCGTGATTATGCACTTGTTCAGTTTTTCGCCGAGAAATGTTTCAGCATCTCTCTTTATCTTCTGCAGGATGAAGGCTGAGATCTGCTGAGGAGTGTACTCTTTGCCGTGGATCTTGACCTTATAATCCGTTCCCATCTTCCTCTTGATCTCGAAGATTGTCCCTTCAGGGTTTGTCACAGCTTGTCTGTTGGCTGGTTCCCCAACGAGAAGCTGCTCGTCCTTTGTGAAGGCAACTACTGATGGGAACATTTTGCCGGCTATAGTGGGTCCCTCGGCACTTGGGATTATGACTGGCCTGCCGGCTTCCATGATTGCAGCGGCGGAATTCGTTGTTCCTAGGTCTATCCCTAGGATTCGTTCTCTGGACTTGCTCTCACTCATTTCTCCTCACTCTTTGCCTCTTTGGAAGCAATCATCACGACACTTGATCTCATGACTTTACCCTTGAACATGAAGCCCTTTCGTGCCTCTTCAATCACTATCCCATCCTCATGATCATCTGTAGGCACTTTTGCCAGGATCTCATGCATACTAGGATCAAAAGGCTTTCCAACAGCCTCGATCCTCGTCAATCCCTCTCTTTCCAATATTCCGTATAGATTCTTATAAACCATCTCAACTCCCTCCAAAAGAGCATCTGTGTTCTCTGTTTTTCTACCTGTTTCAATAGCCCTCTCAAGATCGTCCACAACATTGAGAACGCTTGCAATCAACTTCTCGTTGCTCCGTTGAGCTACCTCTTGGAATTCCCTCACCATGCGCTTCTGGTAATTGTCAAAGTCAGCCTGCAGGTATTTCAACTGGTTAAGATATTCCTTAGACTTCGCCTGCTCTGCTTCTAATGCCTCTTCGAGCATCCTCACTTTCTTGGAGACCCTTCTGCGCTTCGACGGCTTCTTCGCTTGATCACCCTCTGGCTTGCTGTGAACCGCAGAGTCCTGTTTTTCCGTAATCATATCGAAATGTCATGCACAATCCGCCCAATATAAGCGTTTTTCATCTCATCCAGTCGCGCCCTCTTTGTGATATGCATGCATGTCTATTGACGGCTCTCCCAGTTCCTCGGCCTTTTCAGTTCCATCTTTCTTTATGACCGTCCTCTCGTGGAAGTCAACGGTCTCCTTCAGAGAACAATTCAAGCTGTGTGCTCTGACTGCTTGCTGAAAGACCTCATTGATGGGCTTTCCTTGGCCATTTGAAACTCCCATCTTTCTAGTTAGATCATCTGGGACGCCGGTAAGCATCATTCCCAAGTTCCCTACGGACGACGCTAGGAAGATGTCTGATTCGTTTCCCATAGGAACTACGTCTTTGTTTTCCTATGCTGCGACCTCCCTCCTAGCTAGCTATGAACAATTAGGACACATTGAGGAGGCGCCGGAATAAGAGATTCCTTTCAGAACGCTTCTAGATACGCGTTATGGTGTTGACTTCGCTTCCTTTCTCCAGTCAACCATGACCTTGTTGAAGATATCTGTCTGTCCCCAGCCATAGCAGAAACTGACAAAGAATACTGCGATCAAGTTCGGTGCATCCACCGGAATATTGAATAGCGGGAAGCTCAAGGCTGCAACGATGAAACCTGTCACAATCGCGATGAGAACAGTCATTGTATATGCATGATTCCACTCCAATGATTCACCTTCGGCCAAGTCTCGCAACTTGATCAGGAACGGAAGAAATACGCGCAGAGAGGCAGCGAAGAAAATCCCGATGAAAGCAACGAGAGTCACTATCAAACGAATTCACCTCCTATATTTCAGTCTCAATGTCTCCTCGAAGCATCAGCTTGCTTAGCACTGCAGAATCATGGACCACTCTGCTGCTTCTCAATTCATTCTGGCAGTAAAGCGGCTCAACGTAGGCCCCAATGACGAGGCAGATCATTATCGATCTCTCCCAATATCTCTGTTAGTTTCTTGCCGGTGAATGTCAATATGTAGAATTTCTGTGGCCAGGGTCCTCTGTTGTGCTCGACTTTTGAGATCTCGATTAGATTCGTCTTCAGGCAGAATTTCAAGTATTCATTGACCATTCCATAGGCTCGATTCAGATCTTCGCTGATTCTCTGTCTAGTTGTCGGCTCTTGAGATTTGATAATTGATAGGAACGTTTGCAGCGTCTTTATTCCGGGATTCTCCATGGGAGTCCTCCCAATGTGACTATATGAAACGACATTTAATGATGTATAATTAATCTTATAAAGCTTTAAAACCTAATTAGGTATTATTACATGTAGGGATAGTTGATGAAGAGGAGCACCGAGAAATTCCGGACGGTCAGTGTACCAAGAATCTTGACTGACGTTGCTGAAGAAATGATCAAGAGCGGCAAGTATGGCTATAGGAACCTTCCCGATTACATCTGCGAACTGCTCAGAAGGGATCTAAGGGAAAAACAATATATCAAAGGTTAGCCTAGCCAGCTCGCGCCGAAACTCATTTGTGGTTCCAGATTCACGCATATTCAAGTGCAGTCTCAATAGCCAATCTCCTGAATTTGGGGACCCTACCGTTTCCTTGGAATATAACAATTAGTAGGTAATAAAAAAGGATAGGGAAGGTTTATTGATCCTTCCAAGGAACGTTTTCAATAGTGCAATGTCCTAGCTAGCTAGATGAAGGGTCTATAGTCTCTCCTTTTGCCCAGCCTGTCCATCAGGTACGCCCCCCCGCAGTATGATAGCACTGTAAACAGGACGAAAACTATGCCGCCCAAGATTCTGTGAG
>CAZBDB010000050.1:0-7026 GCA_964490655.1 uncultured Candidatus Bathyarchaeia archaeon
GTTGGTTTCTTCCTTCTAACAGATTCTGCCCGCCTGATTCTGCTCTCCCTGCCCTGCCTTCCCTAAGCAGATCTCATTTTCATATTCTGACGGCATAGCCATAAATGCTGGGTGAGACTAACCAATGTCATCACGTGGTTTATGAACCCCCGCTGAGAGGTGCAGTCTTTGGATTCCTACGAGAGGTTTGTTAGGGCCTTGGAATTCGAAGAGCCAGATAGGGTGGCGACATGGGACCTGATAAACGACATCAACATATATCGCTCGTTGGGCGGAACTGGCCCTGTAGAGGAGGTTGTGCCTAGGACCTTCTCACGGCTTGGAATAGATGCCACGAGGACACATATTGAGCTGCCGCCGACCGAGCATAAGGAATGGCGTGACAACAAAGTAGACTACATGGTCTGTGATAGGCAGTTCACCTTCAAGACGATCCCTGAGGAGGGAACGACATGGATAGCCGAGACACCTTTCAAGACCATAGCGGATCTACAGGAGATACGGTTGGACCCTCTGTCCGAGAGTGAGATTCTCGAACACTTCATCCCTACAACGAAGAGGTTCATTGAATCTTACCGCAAGTTTGGCGTGGTCTACATCTTCTGCGGAGCTGTCATCTTCGATATGGCCTTCTGGCTCCTAGGGTGGCCGCTCTTCATACGAGCCCTATACCAAGCAAGAGACGAGATCAGGAAGCTGCTGGACAAGTTCACGTATGTCCAAGAGATTCTGGCTAAAGCATGGGCTGAGTTCGATCCGCCCGCCTACATGTACGGTGACGACATAGCATACAAGCACGGGCTGCTAATCAGCCCACGTTTTCTACGAGAGGAGTGGCTGCCAAGAGTAAAGCGGGTGATCGCCCCCATCAAGCGTAAAGGAATAAAAACACTCTTCCATAGTGACGGGAACCTGTGGGGATTCCTCGATAATCTCGTCGAAGCGGGATTTGAAGGCATCAACCCTCTAGAACCCATAGCGGGAATGGACATCGGAGAGGTGAAGGAGAAATACGGCGACATGCTTGTTCTCCTCGGCGGCATAGATTGTTCCCATATACTGCCCTTAGGTTCCACTCAAGATGTAGAGAGAGCTGTGATCAAGGCGATCAAGGAAGGCGCTCCAGGTTCTGGTTTCTGCCTTGGCTCAAGCAGCGAGATCCGCACGGGCACCCCATTGGCAAATGCAGTAGCGATGTTCAAAGCGGCAGCTGAGCACGGTCGATATCCATTGAGAGTAGGATGAAGCAGCAACTATGACACTAGGATTCCACACAGGCATCGTAGGAGTCTATCAGAATCAAAAACTCTAAAAACCCTGAACTCAGATGCATTAGGAAGAGACGTGAAGTCCATGGCTGAGCTCAAGCTTGGGATGATAGTCCGACTTCTAAGTGAACCAGATAGAGAGTTAAGTAAGGTTCAAGAGCTAGGCCTCCCAACATGCCAAGTCTCATGCTGGGACACGAAACTATACAGCAAGAAGGTTGCGCACAAGCTTAGGTCGGCAGCTCAAAAACGTGACATCGAGATCACGACGATCTGGGCTGGATTGCCTGGTAGGTATGTATGGAACTTTGTCGACGGACCCAGCACAATAGGGTTGGTCCCATTGAAGACCAGAAGAATGCGATTGAAAGCTTTAGGGAAAGCATCCGCCTTCGCTCACTTGGTTGAGGTTGAAAGCATAACGACGCATGTAGGTTTTGTTCCAGAGAATCCGAAGGAACCAGTCTACATCTCACTGATCGATGCGCTCAAAGAAGTTGCGAAGTTCTGCGCTGAGAATGGTGAGAGCTTCTGGTTCGAGACAGGCCAGGAGACACCCGTCACCCTCCTCAGAACCATAGAGGATGTTGGAGCCAAAAACCTCGGCATAAATCTCGACCCAGCGAACCTCCTAATGTATGGGAAAGCGAATCCTGTCGACGCGCTTGATGTTTTCGGTCGATATGTCTGCGGCGTACACGCTAAGGACGGCGAGTACCCGACGAATGGGAGGGAGCTTGGAAGGGAGAAACCGTTGGGTGAGGGACGCGTGAACTTCCCAGTTCTGATATCTAAGCTCAAGGGTTTAGGCTACAAGGGAGCTTTAACGATCGAGCGGGAGATAAGCGGTCCACAGCAGATCGAGGACATAAAGAAGGCAAGACTCTTCTTAGAGAGATTGTGCTAACACCGGAGCCAGCGTACCAGATTCCGAAATTACCTTTCATTCCTGGACAGGATAGTTGGATCAAAAGCTTTTTCTCTAAGGCGAAGCAAGGAAATACGTTAAGGCGATAGCATATGCCACTAGATAAAAGGACGATCGACGAGATCGTTGACGATATGCTGAGGGCTGAGGCTGAAAGGAAACTAGCCCCTGCAGTAACTCCCAGATACCCTGGTTTCACTATTGATGACGCGTATAAGGTCCAGATGCGCCTCATGGAGCGCAAGATAGAAGCCGGGGAGAAAGTGATTGGTAAGAAGGCTGGGTTAACATCCAAGGTTATGCAGGTAAAGATGGGCACAGATGAGCCTGACTTCGGATTCATAACAGACAAGATGGTCATCCCAGAAGGTGAAAGTGTAAACCTCTCTGAATTGTGTGCCCCAGGCTTTGACGGAGCCGAAATCGCCTTCCTGATGAAAGAGGATCTTCAAGGACCAGGAGTCAACGTCACAACTGCTCTCAAAGCCACCTTTGGGGTCTTCCCGGCCATAGAGATTACGGACAGGCGACTTGAACACCCAGATGGTTTCAACCCGATAGATAGCATAGCAGACAACGGTTCTGCTGGACGATTCGTTTTCGGAGGGAAGATCACACCGGTCGAAAACATCGACTTGAGGCTCGTCGGCATGATCCTAGAGGTGAACGGAGATTTGGTTGGAACGGCAGCTGGAGCCGCCGCGTTGGGAAATCCAGCTCGCGTAGTAGCTTGGCTGGCCAATAAGCTTACCGAGCTTGGCACAATGCTATACGCCGGAGAAATCGTTTTGACCGGCACTCTCGTAGGCGGGCTTGAGCCTCATCCAGAGGACGTATTCAAAGTAACCTTCGACCGTCTGGGCTCTGTAACCGCTGTCATGTCAAAGTAGAGTCCCCAGTTACATCATATTGTCTCTGCTAGAAGAGATTCTTTCTGAAAGGCGTAATCACATGGAGTTCCAAGTGCTGACGCAAAATCCTCAAGGAGCTTTTATGGGGTGTTCAATATCAGACTTATCTATGTTGGTAAGCTCAGCTAATGAGCCTTTGCGTTCCCCCCCATGTGGAAAGGCTCTTCTGAGCTGAAACACAATCTCATATGTCGGGTTGATTATCGATGAAAGTCGGATACGTCCAGTTTGAGCCGATCTTCGGCGATAAGGATCGAAACCTTGAGACAATCCTCAAAATGTTGGAGAGAGGGGTGAAAAAAGGAGCAGAGCTTTTGGTTCTTCCAGAGCTCTGTAACACCGGGTACGTATTCGGGTCACAAGAGGAGCTCAAGGAGCTATCAGAGGATGTGCCCAATGGCAGAACCGCGCAAACGCTCATCAGATTCGCTGAGGATTCAAAGCTTTACATCGTCGCAGGCCTCTGTGAGAAGGCTGATGGGACCTACTACAACTCAGCCATCCTAATCGGTCCTGAGGGCTTCATAGCCAAGTACAGGAAGGCTCACCTCTACAACGAGGAAAACCTTTGGTTCTCTAAAGGCAACATACCATTTCAAGTCCACGAGACCGCCAAGGTGAGAATCGGGATGATGATCTGCTTCGACTGGTTTTTCCCTGAGGTAATCCGCATACTGGCATTGAAGGGAGCACAGATAATCTGCCATCCCTCAAACCTGATATTGCCCTACTGCCAAAGCACCCTGCTAGGAGCGGCTGTTCAGAATAGAGTCTTCATAATAACCGCCAATCGCGTAGGCAATGAACGTGGCGTCGCGTTCACAGGGATGAGCCAGATACTCGATCCTGATATGAGTGTTCTAGCAAGGAGCGAGAAGGACGCGGATGTTAAGGTCGTGGAGATCGATCCGAAGGCTGCGGATTCCAAGAGAATCAATAAGTATAACGACCTCTGGCTGGACCGAAGGGTCGACCTATATTAACGATTGCTGGAGTGAGAGACCTCAAGCTTGAGTAAGCCTTTCCGTTTTGTCGCATCAACAATGGCAGATTTTCGTCAAAAACGTCGGAAAAAACGCGTTTTTCCGTTCATAAGGTTTATATAAGACGACTTTCGCTCAGTATCCTCTCAATCGAACGTGCATTGCTGTTTGATGGAGGAATAGACGCTAGTAATGCAGGACAGCGAGGATGACGAGTCGTCGAGTTCTGATGATTACCTGAAAGAGGATCTTCCATCGCCTATCGAAGCCTCGCTTGAGAAGTTAGGCTTGAAAAACAAGGTGTCAATGGTCTTATCAAGCGACATAACGCCGAAGAACACGTTCGGAAAGACTCTATTGATTGTTGCCGACAAAAAGCTTTTAACTTTCTATCCGGAAGAGCAGAACGATCCGCTAGTCAAGATATCACTAGATGAGATAGAGAACATCGAGATAAGGAAATACGTTGGCAACAGCGCCCTCCTAGCGAGATCGAACGGGAGAAACATAGAAGTCCTACGCTTCACAAGCGTCATTCGGCCGAAGATCGAGAGTTTCATCAGAAAGCTCGAGTCATGCTCCTACGGATTCCATAACTCAATCCTGAAAGGCAACTCACACCTAGGTGTCACATTTCCGAAGGAACAGAGGAGATGCCCGAAGTGCGGAAGAGTTATTCCGCCTTGGTTGTCCAACTGTCCAGTCTGCATGAGCAAGAGGAAGGTGATCTCAAGGCTTCTGAGCTACAACAAGCCGCACCTCCGTCTGGCGGCTGCAGGATTCCTCTTAGCTGTGCTCTTTACCTTCCTGAACTTGTTGCCACCATATCTGATGAAGATACTCATCGACGATGCGATCATGAATGCCAACTTAACCTTGCTCGTATGGCTGGTGACAACACTCGTTGTTGTATACCTGATTAGGGCGGTAGCTACTTCAGGGAGAAGCTACCTCCTTGGAAAGCTCGGTCAAAAGATCATAGTCGATTTGAGAAGAAAGCTCTACGAGCATCTGCAGGTCTTGTCCCTCAGCTTCTACGATAAAAATGAGACCGGAAGGATCATGTCGAGGGTTATGAGCGACACGGACAGGGTCCAATACTTCCTAACGTGGGGGGCCCAGCAACTCTTCATGGACGTAATGGTTCTTGCATTCATCTCAGCTATCCTCTTCAGCTTGAACTGGCAACTGGCCTTAATTGTGTTAACACCAACCCCGGTCTTGGTTCTCGGGACGAAACTTTTCAGCAGAAAGATCCACGGGATATATCACAAGGCTTGGAGGAAGTGGGCCGATCTAAGCGCTATGCTGGCCGACACGGTACCTGGGGTGGCTGTGGTGAAGGCTTTCTCCCAAGAGAATAGGGAGATAAGCAAATTCAGAAAGAAAACATCTGAGTTGTACGACGTAAATGTTAAGATCTCCTTCTTGGAAGGTCTCTTCTTCCCGCTAGTCGGTTTCGTAATGACCCTCGGAGCAGTGGGCGTTTGGTGGTTTGGAGGAAGACAGATCCTCTCCGGATCTCTTACTCTTGGAGTACTTACTGCGTTTATCAGCTACACATGGCGATTCTATGAGCCGATAGGGAGATTGAGCAACCTAAGCAGCTTGCTCTTGAGGGCTTCGACCTCAGCCGAAAGAATCTTTGAAGTGTTCGATACGAGGCCTGATGTTCACAACTCACCGAACGCGATTGAACTTCCCACGTTGAATGGTCACATAGAGTTTGATAATGTCTCGTTCGCCTACGAGACGGGTGAGACTGTTCTAAAGAACATAAACCTAGACATACTGCCCGGACAAAGAATTGGTTTAGTTGGGCCAAGCGGTGCAGGCAAGACAACATTAGCTAAGCTCATCCTACGCTTCTATGATCCAACATCCGGCAAGATAACCATAGATCGGTACGATCTTCGCGAGGTAAAACAAGAGCCCCTACGCCGCCAGATTGGGATAGTTCTACAGGAGCCCTTCCTATTCAAAGGCTCCATAGCCGAAAACACCGCGTACGGACAGCAAGGAGCTCAGCCTGAGAAGATAATCGAGGCGGCAAAAGCAGCAAACATCCATGACTTCGTCCTATCATTGCCGGAAGGATATGACACCGATGTTGGCGAGAGGGGGCACCGCCTCTCAGGTGGGGAAAAGCAACGTGTATCGATAGCAAGAGCCCTGCTGAAAGACCCGCGAATTCTCATTCTCGACGAGGCGACAAGCTCTGTTGACACGGAGACTGAAAGCCTAATCCAAGAGGCACTTGACAGGCTTATGGAGAACCGGACATCGATAATTATCGCCCACAGGCTCTCTACCCTTAAGAACGCAGACAAGATAGTCGTTATAGATCACGGGGAGATCGTTGAGGAAGGGTCCCATCAGGAGCTCATACAACGTGGAGGGTTGTACGCTCGTCTATGTAGGATGCAGGCTGCGTTGACAGTCGTTGCTAGCAAGTGATCGACATGAGTACGAAGAGCCTGTCGACCGGGATTCTTGAACCCGATAACATAAGGCTACACAAGGACGAATTGGGCAACCTGAGGTTGAAGATGAAGGACGAGACTGAATACCAGATACAGAAGATCCTCAGGGTATTTCCGATAACGATGCCGTGGAACTACATAGTCTTCAAAGATGCGGACGACGAGGAGATTGGCATACTGAGAAACGTCAACGAGTTAGATAGCGGATCCGCCCGAATCTTGAAGGAAGAGCTCGAAAAAGTCTACTTCATCCCCAAAATAACGAAGATATACGATATAAAGGAAGAGTTCGGGGTTCTCGTCTGGAAGACCGAGACAGACAAAGGTCCGAGAAGATTCGACGTCATAAGCAGAAGAGAGGTCAAGAAGGTCAGCAGAGACCACGTACTGATAAAGGATGGAGACGGAAACCTCTACGACATACCCGACATCAAAAAGCTAGATCAACGCAGC
>CAZBDB010000051.1:0-7015 GCA_964490655.1 uncultured Candidatus Bathyarchaeia archaeon
ACTGCAAGCATTGTGGCGGAAGAATCCTTGATACAATGATCCCCGCCCAGACCCCACACAGGCTGGTCAGAATCTGCAAGGAGATAAAGGAGAAGGGAGGAGTTGGCTGCTTGATAAGTGGCGGATGTCTTCCAGATGGCTCTGTGCCCATTGGGAGGTACGTAGAAGCCATTGCGGAGGTGAAAAACAGGTTTGGATTAAAGGTGGTGATTCATACGGGGCTTATTGATCCTGAGATGGCTAGAAGGCTGAAGGAGGCTGGGGTTGACGCTGTCTTGATCGACATTATTGGTTCAGACGAGACGGCTAGAGAGATCTATCATCTTGATGTGTCGGCAGAGGCTTATGAGCGATCTCTTGAGGCATTGAGCAAAGCCAGAATTCCGTTTGTTCCTCATGTTCTCGTCGGGCTTCATTATGGCAGGTTGAGGGGTGAAATGAACGCGCTGAATATGATTGCTAAGCATTCGCCTTCGGCTCTAATATTGATCGTCTTCTTCCCCATAAGGGGGACTGAGATGGAAGTCTTTGAGCCGCCTTCTCCCGAGGATGTCATAAGAGTCTTGGTCCACGGTAGACAAAGAATGCCCCGAGTGCCATTGGTTCTTGGATGTGCAAGACCGAAGGGGAGACACAGGGTTAGAACTGATTGCTTTGCGGTCGAGGCGGGAGTGAACGCGATAGCGTTCCCCTCTAAGGAGGCTGTAGAGCGGGCTGAATCTCTTGGTCTCGAGATTTCGTTCTCGCAGCTGTGCTGTTCGCAGATATACGAAGACATCAGTGCGATTTGAAGCCAATAACCCCTTAAGCGTACAACGTCGATTGGATGATTATGATATCGGTCAGAGGCGCCTGCTGTTCCATCCGTATTCTAGCGCGGTCTTGTACATTGTGAGAATGTTCTCTATTGGGACATCGGGTTGCATTGCGTGAGTCGGGCCGAGAATCAGTCCGGTAGGTCCAAGTTTGGAGATACGATCTTTGACTTCCTCGGCGACGTCCCCGGATTTTCCGAATGGCAGTGTGCTCTGTACGCCGATCGTCCCATCGAAGCATAGACTCTGACCGTAGAGCTTCTTCAATTTGGCCGGGTCCATGCATTCGGGCTGTACTGGGTTCAGGATGTCAACGCCTATCTCGATCAGGTCGGGGATTATCGGCTCGATCCATCCGTCGCTGTGAAAGTGGAAGAAGACACCATTCTTGTGGCATAATCCTATCAATTCGGCGTATCTGGGTTTTAGAAAACGCCTCCACATTCCAAGAGACATCATCATGCCCTTCTGCATTCCAACGTCGTCTCCGTCGTAGATTATGTCGACGCCTGCCTCGCAGAGCAAGGAAGCTTCCTCCATCCTTATCTTGTGCAGTCCATCCAGCACGCGATCTACATAATCGGGCCTCGTGAACATCATCTTCATGATCTCGTTGAAGCCCGTTAACTGCCAAGCCATCTCCCAAAGATGGACAACTCCGCCCCGGATGCAGAAATTCCCATGTTCTTTCCGCGATTTTGTCACAGGATCGACAGATGCCTTATCAATCTCCGGCCAAGCATAATCCTCTATGCTAATAGCCTGAAGGGGATGATCGATGTAAGTAAATGTATAGGTGTGACCTGGGGCCCATATACTTTGGACACCCCAGATGTCTTTTCTAACCTCGAAGCCGTCCCTGATTCCGACTTTGTAAGCAGGTCCGTAGGGTCCCTCTACCTGCTCAACATCCTTCGGGAGATATCCTCCCTCGAGCTCCAGTCCAGCGCCGATGATATCAATCCCCAGGAGCTTACAGATCCTGATGTAGCCTTCTTCCTCGTCCTCTTTGACGTTTAGTGCCTTCCTTAGCCGCTCATATGGTTCAGGTCGGATGTTCAATGAGAGTGGGATCCTGTCGGGTTCTTCAAGTAGTACGCTACGGATGCACCTCTCTCTAGGCGTAAGCAACCTTATCTCTCCGCCATTCAGGGAGATTATCTGATGTTGTATAAAAGGTGTGTAAAGAAAATCATTTAAGTTAAGTGCGGTAAATAAACTATCGTGTGAGCTGATTTGAGTGAAATGAAGGAAATCGGAGCAGTTGCACATTATTTCAGCCGTATAAGCGTTGCTGTTATCGAGTTGACTGACAGAATCTCAGTCGGTGACAAGATTCAAATCATGGGCTCGACAACGAACTTTGAACAGACCGTTGACTCTATGCAGATCGAACATGAGGACGTAACTACGGCCGGACCCGGACAGAGCATAGGATTGAAGGTTAAGGAAAGGGTGCGAGAAGCAGACAGAGTCTACAAGATCGTCTCTTAGCGCTGCATGCAGACTTTAACACTTCTGGCATTCTCAAAGAACGCACCATCCGAACTCAGGTGATACTCCTTTTTATAGTGCTAAGATGAGCATTCGGCCTCTTTCGATGAAGGCTGAGGAATAAGACTTATCATCCAAGAAGTTCATTCTGTTCTCCTAGAACAGAGAATGAGTTGAATAGGATTGAGCAGTGAATTTCCTGGTTACAAGGGAGAGGCTCTGAAAGCTCTCCGGGAAGCCGGTTCTGGAATTGAGGATTACATACGCGTAACGAAAGACGGAATGACCTACGAAGGGGTCCTCATCCCAAGATCCGAATATGGAGACGATAAGCATCTCGTGATAAAGCTAAAGTCTGGATATAACATCGGCATCAGAATAACTCCTGCAACCAAAATAGAGAGAATAGGCTCAAAGGCAAGACTTGCCTTCAACCCAGCATCGCCTCCAGAACAGAAGCCGGGCCTTCCGAGAGTCGCAATTCTGAGCACGGGGGGAACAATAGCAAGCCGAGTTGACTACAGAACAGGTGCGGTACGGCCAGCGATCTCAGCAAATGACCTCTACAGCATAATTCCTGAGCTTTCGAACATCGCCATGATAGAAGCTGAGATCCTGTTCAGTCTCTTCAGCGAGGATATGACCCCTCAACATTGGACGAAGATCGCTGAGACTGTGGCTGATTACATCAGAAGTGGAGTTAACGGCGTTGTGATCACCCACGGGACGGACACGATGGGCTACACCGCTGCGGCTCTGAGCTTCGCCTTGCAGGATCTTCCAGTGCCGGTTGTATTGGTTGGCGCTCAGAGATCTGAGGATAGGCCGAGCTCTGACGCTGCGACGAACTTGATTGGAGCGGTCTTGGCGGCCACCAAGGCGCCATTCGCAGAGGTCGTTTTGGCCATGCATGAGACGATCTCTGACACGTCGATCATCCTCCACCGCGGGACGAAGGTGAGGAAGTGCCATACAAGCCGTAGGGATGCTTTCAAGTCGGTCAACGTGAACCCGATCGCGCGGATAAGAGATGAGCAGATAACGATGTTGACAGATGATTACCTTAAGAGGGATGCAAGCAGAGAGCTGATGCTGAAGCCGAGATTTAGTGATAGAGTGTCGCTGATCAAGTTCCACGCCGGCATGAGCCCCGATATCATGGACTGTTATGCAGATAGTAGCTGCGAAGGCTTAATTCTTGAGGGAACAGGTCTGGGCCATGTGAGTCGGGAGCTGTTCCAGTCGATAGGCAAGACTATAGAGAAAGGCATAGTCGTGACCATGACCTCTCAATGTATTTGGGGGCGTGTAGACATGAACGTCTACGAGAATGGGCGAGATCTCTTGGCCTTGGGGGTTATCCCGCTTGAGGATATGTTGCCCGAGTCCGCCCTCGTAAAGCTGATGTGGATTCTCGGACAGACGGATGACATTGAGGAGGCTAAACGTCTCCTTCGATCGGATATTGCCCATGAAATCTCGGAGAGGACGATCAAGTTAGGATGAGCTAGGGGACCTTGGATGCAGGTGGACTATGCAAAGGTCGGGCTTCTCGTAGGGCTGGAGTGCCACCAGCAACTTGCGACCCGTGAGAAGCTCTTCTGCTCATGTAGCCCTCAGCTCTTCAGAGACGATCCCGAGGTCATGTTCCTGCGAGGGTTGAGGCCTACTCAGAGCGAGCTCGGACAAGTAGATCCCGCTGCGTTCTTCGAGTTTCAGAAGGGGATCAGAATAGTCTATGAGGCTAATAACGAGACTTCGTGCCTAGTGGAGATGGACGAGGAGCCTCCTCACCAACTTAACAGTGAAGCATTGGAGATCGCTTTAACCGTGGCTCTGATGATGAATGCAAAGCCAGTGGATGAAGTTCACGTTATGCGCAAGATCGTAATCGATGGCTCCAACACAACCGGTTTCCAGAGGACATGTGTCGTCGCTCTGAACGGGATGATAGAGGTCGAAGGGAAGGAGATACCTATTCAGCACATAAGCCTCGAGGAAGACGCTGCTAGAAAGATGAAGGAAGAGGGCTCTCTCATCTATTATCGGATCGACCGTCTGGGGATACCGCTCATCGAGGTCACGACAGGTCCAGTAATCAACTCCCCCCAGGAGGCCGAGAGGGTCGCATTGACAATCGGGCAGATCTTAAGAGCTACTGGGAGGGCTAGGAGGGGGATCGGGACAATCCGGCAAGACCTGAATGTATCCATTCGAGACGGGGGGCTAATCGAAATAAAGGGTGTTCAAGATCTGGAGCTGGTTTCCAAGGTCATCGAGTATGAGGTTCAGCGTCAACTCAACCTTCTGAAGGTCAGAGACGAACTTAAGAAGAGAAGGTTGAAGGAGGGAGATGTAAAGGAAGATTTCTTTGACGTCACATCCATATTCAGCCAGACAGGTTGTCGAGTCATTGAGAAGGCAGTAAACCAGAGCAAACTGGTCTTAGCCGTTAAGCTGCCCAAGTTCGCTGGACTTTTGAGACGTGAACTCGCGCCCGGAATGCGGCTTGGGAAGGAGATGGCTGACATGGCCCGATTCTGGGGCAGGGTTGGAGGAATATTTCATACGGATGAGCTGCCAAACTATGGCGTAACAGTGGATGAGGTTGAGCAGCTCAGGAGATTCATGAAGACAGATGAGGATGACTGCATAGTCTTCGTCGCTGATGTTAAGGAGAATGCTGTTGATGCGTTGAAGGCTGTGATAGAGAGGGCAATGGAGGCTTTGAAAGGTGTACCGGAAGAGACCCGTGCCCCGAACCCTGACGGGACAACTAGGTATATGAGACCTAGACCCGGCGCTGCGAGGATGTACCCCGAGACCGATGTTCCTCCGACACAGGTTGAGAAAAGGTATCTTCAGAGGCTGCGTTCTCGGTTGCCGGAGCTCCCAAGAGAGAAGACGGTTCGTTTGATGACTCAGTACGGTGTCAATGAGAAGCTTGCTAGGCAACTTTTATACTCGGAGCATGTGGACCTCTTCGAATCTATTGCGGCGAAGACTTCGGTGTCGCCGACTGTGATAGCTGTTGCGCTTACGGAGACCTTGAAGGCCCTAAGGCGGGATGGGGTTCGTGTTGATAAGCTGTCGAACAAACAGATAACTGATGTCTTCGAACTGGTCAATTCTGGAAAGACGGCGAAGGAGGCTGTTCCCGAGGTCTTGGCTTGGCTTGCCGATCATGAGCGTTCAGCAGCTGCTGAGGCGGTGGAGTCGTTGGGGTTGGGCATGATCTCTCAAAATGATCTTGAGAAGATGATTGATGGATTGATACGTAAGAACGAAGAGTTGGTCACGAAGAGAGGAGAGAAAGCTTTCGGAATTCTTATGGGCGCGATCATGAGGGAGGTCAGGGGCCGGGCGAAAGCTGAAGCTGTGAGCCGTCTCCTTAAGGATAAGCTATCTAGAAAGCTGAGATGATCCAATCTCGATCTGATCCTTGATTTTTAGAAGGCAAACTCTAAAAGCAACATATCAAGATAAAGTAGCACATTCTCCGTTTTGCTCTGGAAGGAGTAGCATCGATGGGTAAGTTTCAGGCTAGGATCAAGACCTCATTTGGCGAGATTGTGGTAGAGGAAGATTCGGCTGAGGATCTTTTAAGAGTGATCGGAACCTTGCCTAAGGACTTCGTCGATGAACTTGAGTCCATGATTTCGGCGAAGACTGTTTCAACGACGGGGATGATGCTTAACAGCATAATCGAGTCTACAAACGAGGGACCCATAATAGTCTCGAAGGGTAAGCTTACGCATTATGGGGCTATCGGCTTGATCCTTTATGCCTCGGATGAGAGGACAAACACGGCCAGCCAGATAGGCAGGCTGCTTGAGTACAGCGGGATAAGGCCGAAGACTTCCTCTAGGTTGAATGAAATGGCAAAGCGTGGGTTGGTCTACAAGCCCAATCCGTCTGAGTCTGGCTGGAGACTTACAGTGCAAGGTGAGAAGTGGATCAAGGATACAGTCTTGCCTAAGATATCTCCGGAGAGTTGATTGAGAGGCTATTCACTCTTATGGTGCTCTTCATAGGCTTCAAGAACTGCTTTTATATAATCCTTCAACCTTTCGGGCGAAACCTCAGGGCTGATAGATAACGTGATAGATAGAGTTGCGTCTGGTCTGACTGTAGAGATAGCTGGTTCTAAGATCCGACCGGTCGTCCTCCGCGCAGGTCTGGTTGCTCTGACTTTTCTCTGCGGTTTCATGGCCTCCCCCCTGCTGTATAGTTCCTCTATTTGGAAGGTGTAGGCAAGCATGTCCACAAACGCGTTCATTCCAACTCTGTCTGCTCTTAGATCTCCGACCACTCTCTGCAGACCAACGAGCACTGTTTTTCTGTTCAGGCCCTCGCGCCTTATTCTTTCCACGAACTTCTCCACGGCTTCGTCTTTTGAGAGAAGGCTCCGCAAGATCTGCTTGGTGTTGTCTCCAGTAGGATCTATACGATAGGCTGAAGCAAACCGCGCAGCCTCTTGTGTCAACCTGTATTTGCCCTGTTCTTTATCGCTTTCCTTTGTGAAGTCCCAGCTCTTCAAGAAGTTATTGTTCCTGCTGATGTTGTGGAGGGTCACGTTGGACTTTTCAACGACTTCGCTTACACCAACGTAGTCCTTGTCGGCTCCCGCATTCAGGTATGCAACCAAGATGTCACAGATCTTTGAGAAGCTTAGACGCCTCGGAAAATATTTGGCTCTGCTCACT
>CAZBDB010000052.1:0-6949 GCA_964490655.1 uncultured Candidatus Bathyarchaeia archaeon
GACGGACAGGCAGAAAAGCTGGAAGCAGAAGATCCAGACTGGTTGATAAACGGCAGACGTGGCATAATACAGTACGTTGAATGTCTTGAAACTCACATGCAGAGGGTGTTGGAAATGGAAAAGAGGATCGACCAGAAACTTGAGGCGCAGGACCGCTTAGCTTCCCCAAGAGAGAAGGAAGAGGACAAAAAGCAGTCGTGGAAGGGGTAGCTATTTCCCTTTTTCCTTCTTCTCATTAGGCTCTAAGAGTTTTTGATTCGTCTGTAATCATCGCTTTGTAACTAGCTAGGCGACTATTCTCCAACTTCTCTTATTTCGTATTCGATGTAGGGTTTCTTTTTCTTGAGCCGTTTCATAGAAATTTTTACATTCAATAAAGAGTCGTTGTGCTCTCTTTGGAGAGCATAAATCTTTTGAGCTAGCTATGGGGACATCTTATGCGCGCGCTGACGTTTATATAAGGTGTCGAAAGACAATATTTCGAGATGTATCGAAAAGTAATGATGTTTCTTTGCATAGTTGGAGTTTCTTTATCGCTGGTGCTAGGCCTATTTTCGGTTATCTTATGGCAAATCGTCGCTGTTCTAGTTGCGGTCTTTATAGGAATCCCTAGCTTAATTCTGACCCAAGTAAACGCTAAACCAAAAGAGGAAGAGAGGGAGCAAGAACAAGAGGTCGAAGCAGAAGAAAAAGACATTCTCCGCGAAGAAACAATACGTGTAAGTCCTAAGGATGCTTATTACCACGAGTTTGAGCTAAAGAGAGGTGAGAATCTGAAAGGGGAAATATCCTCAGACGTTCCCATAGATATTTACTTTGTGAATAACACCAGTTTCAAGAAATGGGATAAGAACAAGACCTTCTCCTATGAAGCATGCAACGAATCTGTTTTGGAGACTAAAATAGATTACGAAGTTCCTAGAAAAGGAACATGGTATCTGCTGATAGAGAATAATGGAAGAAAATCAGCAATAGTTGAAGTATGTTTGTATCTTGGCTAGCTAGGCGCAGAAAGAGCGAGAAGAGTGGGTGAAGGAGGTGAATTGACATCAATAGAAATCATCCACAAATTCATGGTTCAAGAGAGAACGTAACTCTGAAAGAATACACTAGGGGGTATTGGTTTTAGGAGTAGAAATCAACCAAAAAACAATGGTCCAATAGAGGCCGTAACCCCCATCTAGCGCGCGTCAAGTCTTAAGTGCAAGATTGCTCGTAGTCTTGTCTGAAGGAGACTGTTGGAGTTGGAGAAGATATCCTGCAGCAACTATGGTTACAGGCAGTGGAGGCTGGCTGAGGTTATTCCCAGCATGGCGAAGATCGGGTATAAGGGCATCGAGATCGTGACCCACGGACTTGGGTGGCCGATGGGGTCTCATCTGATGCCCGAGTTTGAGGAAGCAGGCTACATCAACGCCATGATGCAGTGCCTCGAAGAAAACAGAGTTCAAGTCGTCTGTCTTTCCCCACATACAGAGTACGGCTTAGACAAACAAAGAGAACACTTCGTAAACCATGCCGAAAGACAGATTGACCTGGCAGTAAGAGTCAAATCGCCAATGCTACGGATACATGCTACACAGATCCGACAGTTACCAACCGGAGTGCCAGAGAAGGATTTCCTTGAGAAGCTTGCGGACGCCTTAGGGAGGGTCTGCGATTACGCAAAGTCGAGAGGAGTTAAGCTTTCAATCGAGAACTCACACTACCATCTTAAAGAGATCACATTGAAAGAGGTCCTTGACGCCGTCGGCTCAGACTACCTAGGCATAACTTGGCACACTACTGTGGATGACAACCCTGAGGAAATAGTGTCAACCTTCGGAAGCAAGATTTGGCACCTGCATCTTTCCGAAGCTTCGAGAATCGGTAGCGTCGCCATGAGAATCAACTGGATGAAAAGACGAGGCCGATCAGACCAAGACATCAACAAAGAGCTCGGACTAAGTCAGAAAGCGTTCGACGAGGCTTTGACTTACATAGGTAAGAACTTCTTCATGGGCGAAGGAGACGTCCCCTTCAAAGCAATCGTCGAAGCCTTGAAGAGTATAGGCTATTCTGGCTGGTGGAATTTCGAAGGACACTGGACCGGGGACCCAGAAGAAGACGCCCGTAGAGGCTTCAACTACATAACGCGACTGCTAAAGGCTTGATGTCATAACGTACTTTTTGCCGGTTCTCGAGGATTCGATAGCGCCGATCATCATCTCCGAAACATGACGCCCCCACTCAACATTCGGAATCGGATCCCTATCCTCGAGAATGCAGTCTATCAAGTGCTGCGCTGAGGCATGATAGTAGTTCCACCGTCCGCGATAGGGAAGGTGAAACCATCCGTCTTCGTCGACCCTGAGCAAAAGCTCCTTCTTGGCTGAAATGAAGGACGCGAAGTAGCCGCCACCGAAGATCAGGTTGCCCTCCAAGCCGTAGACCTGCAACCCTAAACGCTTGATTCCAAGCAGTGAGGGATGAAATGTGCACCAGTTCGCAACGAGGCATCCTAGGGCGCCGTTAGCCATCTCGTAGAGGCTGAAGGTGTTGTCCTCCGCCTCCATCCTGATCGTATCAGTCAGTTTCTCAACCTTCCGTGCCACAGCCCAGTAATTCAACCCCTCAATATCTGCAAAACCCGAAAGATATTCCGTGAAATCAGCATCCTTCGAGATGAATCGGTCGGGAATCGAGGTCTTCGCAAGCCCTGTGACACTCTTCACCGGCCCAAGCAACGATGCAATCATGGCTGGACCATAAGTCATGTCGAACAATGGTCCACCAGCATCCCTACTAAAAAAGGACTTCACGCCATAAGGCGGCGCCCCACCTGTAACATGACTGGAATCACGAGTGCCACCCACTCCTACTCCCATCACAAACCACAGGAGTCTACCCAAAACCCCCTCGTCGATGAGATCCTTAACCGGAGGATACATGGGATTCAACAATGATGAGGCACTGGGTTCCACAAGAGCTTTGACGTCAGCCTTCCTTACTGCTGCAACAGCATCGTTCGCATCCTTCATGTTCGTCGACATAGGCTTCTGAACAAGAACATGCTTGCCAGCCCTAGCCGCCCTAGCAGTGAAACCAGCATGAGTACCCGGACCAGTCAGGACAAAGACAGACTCAACATCCGGGTCATCAAGCACCCGATTGAAGTCCTTGTACTGCTTCTTCGCGCCAAACAGCTTCTTCGCAGCTGAAGCTCGATCCTCGTAAAGGTCGCAAACGGCCACAAGGTCCGCGTGTTCCTTAAGATATGGAAGGTAGAAGGATGTAGCCACAACGCCACATCCAACAACTCCAACCCTAACCTTTCTTCCACTCATCCCACCAGACATCCCAAATCAACAGTGTATGTAACGATCAGCCCAGATATATCGGTTATCGACGAGGATCTCTCAAGGGCACAACATTGATGTCGATATAGCATGCGCACTACTTGACCATGCATGCTCAGTTGGACGATTGTTCGAGCCAGCAGGCATTGAGATCCAGTGTGGACCTTGAGTTCATTAGGCCATCTAGCTGTCTATGAGCGAAGACTCACACTGAAAGAATATATGGGGGCCCTCTCCCGACACAATAATAGAGAGGCTTGAAACCTTTTGTGTGACCTTAGTCTTGGCTGGACAATGGTTTAGAGGCTTCAGGCCTCTCTCCTAGCGCGCGTGCTACTTGCCGTAGAGTTATCCGCTTCTGGGATCTTTGACGAAGAAAAGAAGCATTAGTCCGATCAGAACCATCACCATTGAGAAGATGAAGACGGATTGACATTGAAAGACATCGGCTATTGCCCCTCCAAGCAATGGTGTAATGAATAGGAATGGGGCCTTGATTGCGTTGGCAAGTCCGATATATGTTTCTGTTTCCTCTGGCGGGGAGAACTCCAAGACAATGCTCAGGTTCGAAACCATGCTTGCACTTGAAGCGGCGCCTGCCAGTGCAAAGGCGCCGTAGAAGATGCCAAGGGTGCTAGCGACCGTTATCAAGAAGGTTGCTAACAGGCTGCAACAGGCACCCAAGGCTATTACAATCTTATGACCCTTCTCGTCTCCTAGCTGCCCCCACAATACGGTCGAAATAGTTTGAGCGGTCAGAAGCGTGGCAGTTAACGTTCCTATCTGACCACCTGTGAGATTTAGTGTATCTATTGCATGGACGGTGTAGAATGCTCCGGCAGCTGCACTAAAGCCCACTATAACCGTACTGCTTGCAATGAAGAGAGAGAAATTTCTATCCCTCTTCAAGATGAAGGGCAGCTGGTGAATGTAATCCTGAAAGCGAACATTCTGCTCGATTCTAGGGTAGCTTGGCTCTCTGATAAGGCAGAGAAATATCCATGCTATGACAGTGACAATAAAGGCTGAAAGGAAACAGAAGGCATAGCCACTCGGGAATCCGTGGGTCTCCAACAGGTAACCACCTATTAATGAGAATGCTACTCCCAGAGAAGATCCGAGGAAGTTGCTATAGCCGAAGAACCGTCCTCTTCTCTTCCTTAACACACTCTCAGCGATTATGTCCAACCATGGGGGTGCACCGATGCCCATTGCGAGATTGCTGATCATAATGAGAACAAGGAAGACTGTCAGGAACCATTCGACAGATATATGCACATAGAACATCGCCATCAGGGCGAACACAAGGTAGGGCAAACGCTCTCCTGCAGTCACGATCACGACAAATCTCTTCTTGCTGTCTAGTTGCCGTGTATAGTTGGCCACCAATATCTGGACAAGCCCGCCGCCCAACATTGCGAGTGAGGGAATCAAACCTATAATGAGTTTGGACTGAGTCAATTGTTTCACAAAGGCTGGAACGACAGTGACCGTAGAGGCAAAGTTTGAGGCAGCCATCATCAACCCGAGATCTAATAGAAGAAACAGAAAATTCTGTGTAAGATCCTCTCTCATCTTCCCGTTGGATTCTGCTTCCATTTGCTTTGCCTCAGCGAGCGTTGAGACTTCCTTAGGAAGAACGTTCTAATATGCTCTCACAGAAAAGGCGATTTTCCTTCTCGGCAATATCATCCCTAGCCCATGCAAAGATTCCCTGCCGCGCAGTTCTTGGGAAATGAGTCTGCGTTGCATACAGAAGTAATCATGGGAAGAGTTAGGAGACTCTGAAATCTCGTCATGCGTGAATCTCGAATTGCTTCACTTATTGTCCAGAGCGCGCGTTAGAGACAGGCCTCCTTCTCGGGTTCTTGCACAGTCTCGGCTTCGTGCCATGTCCCTACCTGCAACGCACAGAGCTATAGGGAACATTGTTTAGATAGCATGATATACACGAGTACAGCATATTTTTCGCAACCGGCAGCCAATTGAGAGACAATACTAGTGTTCACTGGTTGAAGGTCAGGAGTATGGAGAAGAAGCGAGCTATACTTCTCTTGCTGATAATGAACCTTGCAGTCATAGTCTCATTGTTTGTTTATTCTTCTCCCAGTGTTGCCAGCTCAGGTGAGGGATACCTCTTTGCCTTTGCTCACATCACGGACAGCCACCTACTAACTTCAGAATCGATTACAGAAAAGGCTATTTCATGGTTGGCGGCGCAAGATAATATCTCGTTTGTTGTCCATACAGGAGACATAGTAGATAGACCTTCTGATGAGATGGCATGGGAAGCCGCCTATCGCTATATGCACCAATTGGACAATAGATGCGACTGGGCTGTTCTAGCAGGCAATCACGATGTTCTAAGTTGGAGGGGATTAGACGAAGCAAACTATGAGAGACATTTCGGCAATTCTACTGATCAACACATCATCATAGAAGATAGACTGCTTTTTGTTCTTCTTGGCTGGGATAACTTCGACGGAAGCATTTCGAAGGAAAGACTAGAATGGATGGACAGCATCATCGAGAAGCATGAAAGGATGAAGACCGTTATCTGCTTGCACCCTCACCTTTTTGGGCTTTCTTTACTCAACATTTTCGGTCTCCCGAATTATGAGGAGGTGTGGCGCCACATAGACAGGCATGACAACGTAATCATCACCCTCAGCGGGCACATACATCTGAATTGGGTGCAAGTTCGTTCCAATGGAAGACGTGACGTTTGGGCAATAAGCACAGAGGCTCTGAAGGATAAAGGCTATATTCGCCTGTTTAGTGTCTACGAGGACAGAATTGAGGTCTCTGCATACTCGCCGTGGACAAATCAAACTTACTCAGGCCCCCTGGACCGTTTTACCATTACACTCAACAACTACGATACTGACGGTGATGGAGACTTCTGGGGGAACAGCTCAGATCCGATGCCTACGCATCCTCTTGTGCCTAACGGGATACTAGCCTCCTTAGCCACAACAATTATGCTTCTAGTATACTGGTTTAGGGGAAAGAGAACTTCGGTTCCAGAAAGAGAGTATACGCCCGTGAACCTGCTTTCTGGAAAACGGTGAACTTACTGTGAACTTACTGTATCCCTCCACCACACACACTAATCATTGAAAAGACTCAGAGAGATGGACCTGCAATAGGGAAGAAACACTACGTCCCTGTCATGCTTTGCGCTTCGGCTGAGCTCCCGCCGATCGAGAATTCGACTCGGATCATCGCAACTCTAGGGCGCGGACTTGCAGCGGTTCTCATGAGTCAATCTTAGGAGTGACCAGCACCTAGAACGTCAAACTTCACGCCTTGTTGGAGGGACTGGCTTCTCTGATCAGCCTCTCGAGTTTGTCGAGCTGGTCGTAGATCTCTTTTTCATCGATGTTGGTTGCGATGTTGTTGATGGTTTTTGCGGCTTGTTCTGCGACGCGGAAATACCTTTCCCGCCGTTTGAGTGTTACGCGGGTCATCTTTCCTTTGATTCTTTGACGTGGTATTTCTCCTCTGGCCATTCTTGCTGCCATGTTGAGGATCTCCTCGAGATTCTGGATGGATCTGTTTCTGATCTTCCTAGTTTGGGTTTCGATCTCCCTTCTGGCGGTTTCGATCCT
>CAZBDB010000053.1:0-3716 GCA_964490655.1 uncultured Candidatus Bathyarchaeia archaeon
GGCCATCAATTGAGTAAAACCGAGCATGAGCAGGAATATTGCGAGGCCAACTTGGGTCTTTGGTTGTAGGCGCATATCTAAGACCTCAAATCTAACCTCCCGGCTTTCGGTTGAGATGATTTAGAATCAAGATTTTCATATAAGCGTTTGGGATTTTTAAGCGAGGTGTACCGATGTTGAGTTGAACCCTGCAAAACACGAAAAATATTAGTCAATACTTCGCCTTCCTAACGAACTGCTTTTCATAGATTTGGCGTACTCTCCCTATAGTGTCAGCTTCATCCGAGCTCTTATCATCCCTTATCCTTGTAATCCTAGCGAAACGTAGAGCCATGCCAGACTTATATTTTGGGCTCTTCTGTATCTCGTTGTAGGCAACTTCAACGACTATCTTTGGCAGAACCGTGACTTTGTGTCCTTTTTCTTCGATAGCTGTCTCTTTGAGTCGCTTCGTCATCTCGACGATCTCGTCGTCTGTTAATCCTTTGAATGTCTTGCCGACAATAGAGAATCTCTGATGACCATTTCTTGCTCCTAAGTAGTAGTCTGAGAGCCAGCCGTGTCTCCTTCCATATCCGTACTCAGCCGCGACAATGACCAAGTCAAGAGGCTCCAGAGTCTCCTTGATCTTGAGCCAGTGTTTTCCCCTCACACCGGGTGTGTATCGGCTGTCAAGCCTCTTCGCTACCAGGCCTTCATGGCCTTCATCTATCGCCCTCTTTAGGAACTTGTCAGCCAACTCCTGATCATCTGTGACTAGCTGGGTAGTAAGAGGCATCGCACCCGCACTCTCACCTAGTCTCTCTCTCCGCTTAGCATACGGTTGGTCGATTAGGCTTTCGCCGTCCACGTACAGCATGTCGAAAAGATAGACCTTTACTGGAATCTGTTTGACCATCTTATCAATCTCGTGTACTCTTCTGAACCTTCGCATGAGATGTTGAAAAGGGAGAGGGTGGTGACTGTCTCTGCCTACTGCGATAATCTCACCTTCAAGCATGCATTCATCGGCCTTGATATTTTTGCGAACAATCTCTACAACATCCGGGAAGCTGGACGTGATGTCGGTAAGTCTTCGGCTGTAGATCCTTATGTTGTCATTCAGCTTATGGATCTGTACTCGTACTCCGTCCAGTTTGTATTCGAAGGCCGTTCTTCCTCCGTGCTCCTTTAGGGCTTCCTCGGGATCTTCAGCCATCTGGGCCAGCATAGGCTTAATGGGTCTAAAGACTTTGAATCCGATTTGAAGGATGCCTTCCCTTCCCTTCTTCTTGCATATTTGGGCTACTTCGCTGATGTCTCCGGTTAGTAGGGTTGCTGACTGTATGGTCTTAGTTGGAATATTGAACGCCTTTGAGACGGCTGCTTCCATTAGTCCTTCTTGGAAGCCTATCCTCATCTCGCCGATTATGATCTTGACTATATATTTCGCCTCGAGTGCATTGGCTTTCCCGATTAAGGTTTCGACTAATCGTTCCTTTCTGTCCCTTGAGCCTTGGCCAGAGGTTTCTGCTATAGCCCCTAAGATGCGTCTTACCTCGAGTATTGTGAGCGGGTTCTCAAGTAAGGTCATCTGTTTACGAATCTTGCTAGTGTGGAATATTATTTGGACTGTCGATCCTATGTCTCCTTGATCTTTGAGGATGCTGGAAAAACTCTTCCAATCAACACCCGTTAGCTTTCTGATCACTGTGACAAGTGTTGACCAGCTGACGTCAAGGTTCCTTTGATCCCATCTTGGGAAACTTCTTCCGAGGATCATGGATATGGCCGGTTCGGCCTCGTCTTCGTTGAGTTGCCTTACGAAGTCAGCTGCCATGTTGATCATAAGATTACGTTTGGTTGTTGCCTCAAGTCTCTCACAGAGCTCGGCTAAGGCTCGGAATTCCATATTGCGCACTTGCTCTTCGATGTTGAGTTTGCAAAACCGCTCTTCTGGGGCTATCTAAATCTCAATTCTGGAAGGCGCATAGAGTTGTCGAGTCAAGTCCAGATCTTATCTATCTCTTCTTGTAGCTCACGCTTCTTCGTTTCGTACTCCTCTATCGATATCTCGCTGACCCTATACCTCGCCTGAAGAGTTTCCAGCTGCTCCCTCAGCGTCCCCTCCTTCTTCTTGCGTTCGCCGATCAACGAGTTGAAGAAACCAATCGTCTTCTCTATGTCTGGTCTGATCTTGTCTAATGCTTCGTTCGATATCTTGCCTTCTTCCACGAGCTTCCCGAGAGCATCTGAGAACGATCTCGTCTTCGCGTCAAGGTCGAGAATCTCACGAGGAGATTTCTCAGCGAACACTCTCCCGAGATGGTCGATATTCATCTTGAGCTCCTTCAAAGCGTTTTGTAGCCTTGTCTCTTCCGTCCTTAGCATGTTGATCCTTTCATTGAATTTCTGGCTGCCGACCTCTCCTATCTTATGCCTGACTTCGAGCTCTTCTATGGTCATCTTAATATCGTCGAGGCGTTTGCCCTTTCCTTCATATTCTGTTTTGAGCTCATCCAACTTGCGGGAGTGGAGGCCCAGTAGTTCCTCCACTTTGTTGGCGTATTCATCGTAGAGTTTCTTGAAGACCCTTTCCGAGACTCCCCCGGAACTGAACATGTCGAGGAGGGATATCTTCCTCTCATGATATTTGGTGATGTCAGACATCAACTTCAGAATATCGCTCTTAACCTGGGCCGGAACCGCGGGTGGAGGCGATATCTTGACTGTTGGTGGAGCTGGAGTACGTGGAGGTCCGGGCGCCCTTCGAGGCATTGATGTGGGAGGAGGCGCAGGAGGAATCCGCGGAGTTGGCCGTACGGTAACTGGCTGCGGTGGTGTGGCCTTGGGCAATCTCGCTCCACAGTATATGCAGTAGGTCATTGCTGGAGCTATTTTGCCGCATCTGGGGCATGTTATGCGTCGCTTTGCTTCTGGACCGGACAACTTTGCTCCCTTCAATACTGTGTTGGCTACAACATATTAATCTGATGTGGTTTATAAGAATGCCCGCAGCTGTGTCTGTCTTCGAACTAACGAGAGGGTTGTGCCGTAAGGGTTGAAGGAGTGTGTGAAAGCTCTAAGCTTCTCTTGCGCAAAGATATCCGCGGAGAAGGGGGTGTACGTGCTGTTGATCTTTGTTCCTTTCGAGAGGTCGATTGATGTTGGGGGGCTGGGCGTTCGTAGGTTCCAGGATGGGTATTATGCTTACACGGGTTCCGCCTTGGGAAGGGGAGCTCTTAGCTTGAAGGGAAGAATACGTAGGCACCTGAGAAGGGAGAAGAGGAAGAGATGGCATGTTGACTTTCTGCTAGCTGATGAAGACATAATGGTTGTATCCGTCTTGATTATTCCAACTGAAGAAAGTATGGAGTGCGAGGTCAATAAGTATCTATGTGACGTGATGAACGCGAGAGTTGTTGTTCCGAATTTCGGCTCATCTGATTGCAGGCAAGGCTGTGGGAGCCACCTTCTTTATCTCGGAGGCTATGAGAAGATTCCTGAAGGAATCATCAGTTCGCTTAGGGAGAAGATGGGTGAAGTAATCTTTCTGAGATTCGTGTAGAGTTGGATCTGGTCGCCTTGCGCATCATTACACGGAAAGCTGGGATTGACGATTTAGAAGCGCTTTATAAGATCGAGCTCGAATGCTTTGGTCACGAGGCATTTGCGAAGAGTCTGTTTGCTTACTTCTTAACCTCGCCGGACTTCGTCAATTTGGTTGCGGAGGTCGG
>CAZBDB010000053.1:3816-6908 GCA_964490655.1 uncultured Candidatus Bathyarchaeia archaeon
ATGTGAGAATGATGGGTGAAGGAGGAAGCTATTTCTCTTCTAGGGCTATGGCTCTGATCCAGGACGAGTCTAGACCATGGACTCTCAGGGGCAGACCAATATAGAAAACTCTGTCTTTCTTGATTGCGTCTAGGTTCGCTAAGCCCTCAATCACGGGTATATCATTTTTCAACATGTTGCTGTGAGTTGCCATGGATTCATGTGACTCCTCTACACCGATGTTCTGGATGCCCAGCATCTTGATTGGTCTCTCAGCAAGCCACTTGGCAGCATCAGGCGATATGTAAGGGGCCTTGTCGCCACCATAAGGGCTCCACATCAACACTATGTCGTTCTTTCTCACCTTAGTGAGGTGCTCAACCTTTATGGGCTGACGCTTTTCCTCCTGGGGCTTCAGAGAATCGAGCTTTAATACTATGGCTTCACCCATGAAAGTCTCGATAGGCATCTCGCCAGCAGACTTGCCGCCCTCAACATAGTGTGCAGGTACCTCAACATGAGTTCCAATGTGAGTCTCTGTCTCAACCCAATGCATCAAAGCCTTATCGGGCTCATAGATGAACTGGCGGATCTCAAACCTCCTAGTCTGACGACCGTGAACGTACTCACCGTTGACTTTCAAGGTGCCTGGATGTAACTCAGCGGACAAGTCGATTATTCTGTAGTTCCTCAGATTGATCAGATTCAACACCTTCTTGGACTATAGACTAGAGCCTTCCCACATTTCTTTCTTTCTATCAAAATCTTCGCGGCTCATCAAGAAACGGGCTGGACTGCCCACAACAACCGAACGAGAAGGAACATCCTTGGTAACGACCGAGCCTGCACCAACGACCGCTGCTTCACCAATCGTCAAGCCGGGCAGGATGGTTGAATTGGCACAGATGATCGCATTCTCATCCACAATTGTCCCCACCAACCGGCTGCTCTGGGGATAGGGATCATTAGTTAAACAGACGTTCGGCGCGATGAAAACCCCATCTCCAATAACCGTCAGATGTGGCAGATACACATTCGATTGCACACTAACATTCTCTCCCACAGTAACCTTGCCATCAAGAATCGTAGAAGAGCCGATGAGAGAACCCTGACCCACAGAGCTAACCTCTCTAATCAGGACGTTGTGCCCCGTCTCTACCGCATCCCCGAGAACCGCTAACTCATAGATGACCGATCCAGAACGGATAATACACCGCTTGCCTATTTCAGAGCCCTCACTCACCGAGTCGCATTTCCGAATATCAAAAGATTTCGCAGAGACCAAGGACTTGATCTTTTCTCTACTCGGGTATCCAACAGTCACATTTCTTCCGACGATCGACGCCTCTCCAATCAGAGTTGCTCCCAGTATGACGATGTCACCTTCGAGATAACCCTTGACTTTCGCACGAGACGATACAAACCTCATCTTGATCCCTCGCCGAAGATTAATCACAGAAATGACTTAAAATCATGACGGAGCTTCTTGACTTCACCACCTTGGTTACGATAACATCCCAGAATGGAAAAGTTCTATTGCTGTCCTCGAAGAAACTTCATTTTTACCTAACCTAATAGCGTCATCGATCTACAAGCATTAGGCTAGTTTCGCAACACTTATCCAAGGAATAACATAAATATGTGACCTCGAATACTCCAATTGAGGAGACGACATGGCCAGAAGAACCAAAGAAGAGGCTCAGAAGATGCTGAGAGCGATAACGGTTCTCATCCGGAACACAACGTGGAAGTGCGGCAGGGTTGAACGGCTTGTCATCAACTACCTCCGGAATCGCCTCCTAAGGTACGGCATCTCGCGGACCTCGATAAAGGAAATGTTACAGCACTTCAAGTTCAGAGGAAAGCAGAAGAGTGAATTCTTTGACGCCTTGAAGAGGTTGGAGAGAAGGCGGATAATAAGGATCCAGCGGATATAACTGATCGAGAACAGCTCGTTCTCAAAGAGGTGCAAAAGATGCGGGTTAAAGTCCGTTACCTAGGTTTGGTCTGGAAGAAGGTCGGAAGGAAGGAGGAGGAACTCAAGATCGAGGATGGTTCCTCACTTTCGGAACTTTTAGGCAAACTAGCAGCGAAATACGGCGAGGACCTTCAAAGGCTCTTTGATGCAGAAAAGGAAAATGCAATAGATCCAACCTACATCTTGACGGTAAACGGGGTCTTAGCTAATCAGCTCGACGGGCTGAGAACAAGGCTCAAAGATGGGGACGAAGTCGCCTTAATGACCTTGATAAGTGGAGGGTAAATAGGTCCCTTCTCACTTTTTCATTATCGTCTGCGCACCACAGACAGGACAGTTCCTAGGCTCCACCTTCGACTCGTCAACCCATTTATGCCCACATTTTAGGCAGACCCACTCAGACAAGCATCCTCACCCATAACAAAGAATGCGTTCGACATTTATTTTGTTATCCCTATGCATCAACCAAATTGGCGGGACGCAAAAGTTATAGTTTCAAGAGCTCTCATAACAGAGGCGAGCCACCTTGAAAGATCGGGTTGAAAAGCTGAGAAGATCCTTCGGTCAAGAAAAGATGGATGGATACCTAGTCGCAAATGAGATAAACATGCAGTATTTCACAGGTTTTCTAGGCGGAACGAGACTGCTGGTCCCGAAAGAGGGAGCTTGCGTCCTCTACGTACCCACAGTCAACTATGAAGCAGCCAAGGAGTATATCAGAGATATAGAGATCGAACCCATCAGAATCGTGGATGACGTGAACAAGAAGGTCGCCAGCCAAGTGAAACGATTGGGACTTGGACTCATTGGCTTTGACTCAATAGACGCATCCATCTACCTGAAACTCAAAGAAGCCATGAAAGATGCCAATATCGAGCCTGCAAATAAGCTTGTCTCGTCCCTCCGAAAAGTGAAAGACGAAGAAGAGCAAAGACGCATAAGAGAGGCGTCCAAACTGACCAGCTTGGGGATGAAGAGAGCCTCTGAGGCTATCAAGGCCGGATTGAAGGAACGAGAACTAGCCTCTGAGATAGAATATGCCATGCGCAGGAACGGCTCAGACGGCACCGCTTTCGACACTATTGTGGTCTCGGGCGTTCGGTCTGCCTTTCCCCACGGTGGATGTGGCGACCGA
>CAZBDB010000054.1:0-6854 GCA_964490655.1 uncultured Candidatus Bathyarchaeia archaeon
GCGTCGAGGTCGATCTCGTTCGCAATAGCGGAAGAAGCCGGGGAGTTGGTGATACTCAATAGAACTCCTGAAAGAGCGGAGGCCCTTGCGAGCAGAATCTCAAGTGAGATAGACAGGGAGGTAAGGTGGGGAATGCTCAGCAATCATGTTTTGGATGAGGAGCTTGTGGATGCTGGTATACTGATTAACGCAACCTCGGTTGGCATGCACCCGAATGATTCTGAGACGCCGGTCGACAAGAGCCTGCTGCGAGAAGATATGGTTGTCTTTGACTTGGTGTATAACCCCCTCGAGACCAGACTGTTGAGAGAAGCGAAATCCATCGGAGCCCAGACCATAGACGGCTTGAACATGCTCGTCTATCAAGGCGCAGCTTCATTCGAGATCTGGACTGAAAGGAAAGCTCCGGTGAACGTCATGATTAAGGCTGCAATGGAAGAGCTAGAAAAACGGCGGAAGTGAGACCGAGGGGAATGCGTTGGCTCAAGTTGGAAAGGCAGTCGCACATGGAGCTATCACGGTCATCAATGCAATATCCTGCGGTTTCGGCGCCGCTTTAGGTGTGGACTTAAAGACGGAAGCCATCGTCCGACTGACGAACGAGCCTGGAATGATCGAAGGTAGGATACTCTCCGACCCTAAGGAGAACACTACACTAATAGAGAAGGTTGTTGCCCGCGTCCTTGGACACTTTGACGTCCAGGACGACTATGGAGCCCTTGTAGAGACGAGTTCCAATATCCCTATAGCTCGAGGATTGAAGAGTAGCAGTGTCGCGGCCAATGCGATAGCTCTTGCCACCGTGTCAGCACTAGGCATGAGTATTGACGATCTGGCTGCGGTCAACCTTGGGGTCGACGGAGCGATGGATGCCAAGGTAACGATCACAGGCGCGTTTGATGATGCATGCGCATCCCATTTCGGCGGCCTTGTTGTAACCGACAATTCCGAGAGGGAGATACTCCACCGCTTCGAGGTTGAAAGCTATGATGTTCTGATCTATGCACCAGCTAAGAAGGCCTACACTTCCAAATCGAACATCGAAGGAATGAAGCGGATAGCCAGAGAGGTCAGAGCAATCCATAAGTCAGCTCTTTCAGGAGAATACTGGGCCGCGATGACCATAAACGGAATCCTCTACTCAACGGTCTTAGGCTTCGACCCGTCGATCGCCCTAGAGGCATTGTCCGCTGGGGCTATGGCTGCCGGACTGTCAGGAACGGGTCCGGCGGTTGCTGCCGTAGTTCCGAAGGATAATGTTGAGGGAGTTAGAGACGCATGGCAGAGGCACGGTTGCGAGGTAATCAGGACCAAAGTAAACCATGAAAAAGCTCACGCACTGGGGTGATGGCTCTGACTGACCTCATCGTGGAAAAGACCGAGGCGTTAACTGGAACAGTCACAGCTCCACCTTCGAAGGCTCATACTCATAGAGCTTTGATAGCGGCGTCCCTCTCGGACGGTCAGTCCAGGATAAGGAATCCGCTTATATGCGATGACACATTGGCGACGATGAATGGTTGCGAGATGCTGGGCGCTAGGATCAGCAAAGGCGAGGACTGTTTCAGGGTTGAGGGTGTTCCGAAGCCAAACACACCAGAGAACGTAATCGATTGTGGGGGATCCGGCGCAACGATCCGCTTCCTGACGCCAATCTGCGCCTTGGTCGAAGGTATCTCAGTCCTAACCGGTAGCAAAGGCCTAAGAAGGAGACCTATTCAACCTCTTCTAGACGCCTTAACACAGCTAGGAGTCAGATGCCACTCTAGCAGATTTGATGGCTTCCCACCGATAATCATCTTCGGAGGTGGGATAAAGGGCGGCAAAGCGGCTATAAGAGGCGACGTAAGCTCCCAATTCATCTCAGGCTTGCTTCTTGCTGCGCCTTTGGCTGAGAAAGAGACCGAGCTTCTCTTGACCACACACCTTGAGTCTAAGCCTTATGTCGATATTACCCTTGACGTTCTTTCTAAACACCGCATCGAATTGGACTTTCAGCCTGATTACAGACGATTCCGAATTCCGCCCACGCAAACGTATATGCCTTTCGATCATAATATCGAGGGTGACTATTCCTCATCGGCCTTCCTCTTGGCAGCAGCCATTCTAACCAACTCGAATTTGAAGATCAAAGGATTGAAAACGGAAACGGTGCAAGGCGATAAGGCCATATTGAATATCCTCGGCAAGATGGGGGCAAACATCGAGGCGTATGAGGATTGCATCGAGATAGAAGGCTGTGTGCAAGACCTTGGCGGGACGGAGGTTGACTTGAGGGACAATCCGGATCTGGTGCCTGTGTGTGCAGCGGTGGCGTCTTTTGCTTGTGGGAGAACTGTGATAAGAGGCGTCAAGAGGTTACGTTTCAAGGAGTCGGACCGCATATCTTCATTGTCGAGTGAGCTTGCTAAGTTGGGCGTTAAGGTCAAAGCTCTAGATGACCAACTTCTGATCGAGGGAGTTGAAAGAGCCAAGGGGGCAGAGCTGGACTCACACAGCGATCATAGGATCGCCATGGCTTGTGCGGTGGCGGCTCTTCGGACTGAGGGAAAGACCGTCATCCACGGAATTGAATGTATAAGCAAATCTTATCCAAACTTCGTAAAGGACCTACTCTCATTGGGAGGAAATGTCATTGAACGGTAACTCGATCGGCAAGGCCCTAGTACTAACTTGCTTCGGAGAGAGTCACGGAAGATGCGTCGGTGTTGTGATAGACGGATGCCCAGCCGGCCTACCGATAAGTCAAGAAGAGATCCAAGTTGAGATGGATAAGAGGAAACCCGGGCTGACAGAGGTCAGCACCGCAAGAAGAGAAGAAGATGCTGTTGAGATTCTCTCAGGCGTCTATGACAACTTCACGAGCGGCGCACCCATCTGCATGCTCGTCTGGAATCGAGATGTTGACTCAAGTCCCTACGAGTTGATGAAGGACAAGCCCCGACCTGGACATGCAGACTATCCAGCTCGCGTGAGATATGGTGGATTCAACGATTTTCGAGGCGGGGGGAGATTCTCAGGCCGGATAACTGCTGCGTATGTTATGGCTGGGGCGATTGCACAGAAACTTCTTGGCACGATTGGCGTTGAGATCCTGGCTCACACCGTGCAGATTGGGAGCGTGAAGCTCTCAAGACAGGTCTCGCATGAGGACATCCGCCGGAATGTGTATCAGAACTCGGTCCGCTGTGCTGATCCCGATGTGGCTGAAGCGATGAAAGAGGAGATTTTGAAGGCGTCTGAGGATCGAGATAGCGTTGGAGGCGTGGTGGAAGGGCTGGCTTTGAATGTTCCCGCCGGGCTGGGTGATCCTATCTTTGACGCATTGGACTCTGACATCGCTAAGATGATGCTGAATATCCCAGCGGTCAAAGGAGTCGAGTTGGGAGCAGGACTTAAGGCAGCCTCGATGAGGGGTTCAGAGAACAACGACCAATACGCGCTTAGAGAAGGAAGAATAGTCACTCTGACAAATAATGCCGGAGGTGTGTTGGGGGGAATCTCAACGGGTATGCCGATAGTCATCAAAGTTGCCTTCAAGCCGACGTCCTCTATTTGTCAAAGGCAGAGGACTGTTGATCTAAGCCGCATGAAAGAAACTGAGATTGCGTTCTCAGGCAGACACGATCCATGCATTGTCCCTAGGGGTGTGCCGGTGGTGGAATCGTGCTTGGCCCTCGTTCTGGCCGATCATGCGATTAGATCAGGGAAAATCTCGAGGATCATTGAACCCAAGTGAGCTAGAAGGAGATTTCCGCTGCCTTTGGGCCATCTATTGACCATTCTGTTCTTCGATTGACGCGTGAGACTAGCTGGATTGCGGTTTCGAGTTCCTTGGGATGTCTCGAAGATTGAATGTTATTCCTGTAGAGAGACTCTTTATTTGTACGACGTTGTTTACTTCCCTAAGAAGATCAACAAATCTCTCCATATCATGTCTGTTGTCTCCCAGATATACGATGCCATCGATCTCCAAACTCACTTCATGGTCGTTCACTTAGCGCCTGTTTGACTGCTGGGGACTTCAAGCCTTCACTTGCAATCAAGTTTATGCATTCAACATCGCGGTAATGCTCAGGACTCGAGCTGGCCTCTATTAGCTCAAGGACGAGATTCGTGAAGTCTTCCATCGTTACCTGTCTTCCCCAAGCGTGAACATCAACTGAGACAACTCAGCGTCATTTATCTCTTGCTAGATTACGAAAGCTCAGCTTGCACTCGGTTTCTTCGCACCGTTCAGACTTCAAGATTACGATAGGGAAACACACTGTTCCAACAGATGTCGGCTCTGAACTTATCTCTTCAATTGGCGCCAGGATCTCATACGAGAACGTCGCAGATAGCACTGATAGCTCTTGGGCTGCTGTAGATGACTGGACTCAAGAGATAAATCAGCGAACATGCATCGATTCTATGTTGATGCTTTTTGGTAACTGTCTATGTGATCTTCCAGTTCGACGCTGAAGACTTCGTCACGCCTGAAGCGGATGATGTCCTTCTAGATCTCACACGCATTTTGGAAAGATTCGACGTAAAGGCTTCCTTCTGCATTGTTGGGGAGAAGGCTAGGGAGCTTGAGAGACGCGGCCGTTTTGATGTCATAGCCGCCCTCAAGAAACACGACATAGCGTATCAATCGGACCTTCACTCGGTTCATCCAACCATACCAGAGTATCTTGCCGATGAGGACTGGGATGAAGGGGTTGAGAAGGTCACAAAGAATGAATCTTCGGGCCTGGATGATGTCACAAGAATCTTTGGCGTCAACCCCTCCGCTTTTATCCAACCTGGTGGGAGCTGGGCTCCTCAAGTTCCATACGCAGTCATGACACTCGGCGTCAGAGTTTACGCCGACGGCATTTTCGAAAGCGAGCCGGTCTGGTTCTGCAACAATCTCTGCTTAAAGGCCTCTATGTATCTTCCTGAGCACTCAACAATGGATGACCTTGCCTCTCTGAAGGAGAGATTTGACAAGCTCTATAACTCGAGGAGGGAAAGCGGAGGACTGATAGTGATTTTCTCCCATCCCTGCATGTTCATCACCGAAGACTTCTGGGACACTGTCAACTTCTCAGGCGGCAAGAACACTCCAAAGGAGAGATATGCACCCCCTATCTTGAGAAGAAGGGAAGCCTACAAAGAGTCGCTCAGAGTCTTTCAGAGATTTCTAAGCCACATTCTCGAATATCCGGAAGTCAGCATTGTGACCTTCAGAGAAGTTCCTAGCCTTTATCGTGAACCGAAAGAGAGAACTCTTAACTTAGACCAAATCTTTAGATTGGCGCGTAATGCCGCCAGCTCCAATGACTGGCAGATAGTGGATGGCAAGTCGATTTCTCCAGCTGAGGTTCTCCGTCTGCTCATAGAATGCGTCGCGAAGTATCTTTGCAGAGGCGTCGAGCCAAGCTTTGTACCTGTTCACCCGACTCTTGGGTCGACATCGAAGCCTTCCAAGCTGCATGTCAGAAAAAGGGTGAAGATGGCTGATTTGCTACATCTTTGTCACCAGGCCATCGAATTTGTGGAGAATCATGACAGAATTCCGCCAGCCATCACCGTCAAAAGCGTTACCTTCGGACCCAGCGACCTCCTAGAAGCGACGGCTAAAGCAGTGGCATACTACTCGAGATATCGGCGTCTGCCTGCAAACGTAGAAACCGGCGGCAATTGGGATCTTCCTATGGTTGTACAGAGATGGAACCTGATTGACAGAATCAAGTCACAATGGAGTTGGACTATCCTTCCCGAGGGCTTCGCCTCCGATAGAATAGAAGAGTTAACAATATGGCAGGCTTGGACGGTTAGACCCGCGATCTTTGGCGGAAAAGGATTACATGCGCGTTCATAATGCGTTCTTTATTTGAGGCGCCTTTGGGTATGAGCCCAGAATCTTGAGGAAGACAGATTCTGATTCCAATCCTCTCAATGCCTCAGCACATCTCTCCTCGTTCTTGTGGCCCTCGAAATCTAGGTAGAAGTTGTACTCCCAAGGCCTCCGCTTTGTGGGTCTTGACTCAATCCTTGTAAGGTTTATCTCCCTCATCGCGAATTCTGCTAGGGCTTTGTACAGCGCTCCGGGAACGTGTTTGGTAGAGAAGATTATTGAGGTCTTGTCGTTGCTTGAAGGTGAAGCTTCAACCCTTGAGAGGACGAAGAAGCGGGTGTAATTATTAGGGTTGTCAGCTATGTTCTTCATCAGTATCTTCATCCCATAGATCTCGGCTGCTCTTTCGCTCGCGACCGCGGCGGCATCGATCATCCTTCTCTCCTTGATCATCTTCACGCTTCCAGCCGTGTCGTACGTGGAAATCAGCTCGCAGCCTAGGCTTTCGAGAAAGTTTCTGCACTGCGCCAAGGCCTGAGGGTGCGAGTATATGACCTGAACCGAGTTCAGTTCGGTATAGGGATTGGTTATGAGACAATGGGAAATCTCTAAGACTATCTCCCTGCATACCTTGAGATCGTACTCGAGGAATAAGTCATATACTTGATTGACACTTCCCTCGATCGAATTCTCTATCGGGACTACCGCATACTGGGACTGCCCTTTCTCGACACACCTGAAGACATCCGAGAAGGTCTTACAAGGCTTCGGCTTGGCTGAGGAGCCGAAGAATCTGTATACTGCGCTCTCGCTGTAAGCTCCCGGTTCGCCTTGGAAGGCGACAACGACGCCATCTTGTTCCTTCATACTCAAACCCTTGTCTCAACGGCCAGAGCGGCTACAAGGATACCGTCCACACGTTTTTATCTTTTGCGGCGATACTTCCACCATCGAAAGACTTTAATCCATATTCTACATGCTTATAGCGGTACTTTCAGAAGAGTGATGCTGTGAAAAAGATGCCGGTAGC
>CAZBDB010000055.1:0-1741 GCA_964490655.1 uncultured Candidatus Bathyarchaeia archaeon
CCCTTTTGCCCCGGGAATGAACATATGACCCCTCCTGCGATCCTGGTCTATTTGAAAACAGACGAGAAGATAATTAGGGATAGAGATCGAGACGACTTCCGCCATAAGAACTGGTTGGTCAGATGCTTTTCAAATCTGTATCCTGCTTTTACGCCGCACGCCAGTGGAGAAGCGAAAGGAAGACTGGAGAGACATTTTCTGTCCATGGACGCTGTGGGCCATCATGAGGTGCTTGTAGAGTCGCCTAATCACGACGAACATCCCGGCGTAGCTAGGGTTCCTCAGCTCGTTCATGTTATCAATGCGTATCGAGACCGGTTCAAGGCTCTATCCTCTGACGAATATGTGAGATACGTCTCAATCTTCAGAAATCACAGATCTGAAGCAGGTGCTTCTCTATCTCACGCTCACACCCAGATCATAGCTACCCCCCAGATTCCTGCGATTGTAAAGGAGGAGATGAAAGAAAGCACGAACTTTTGGAGTGAGCAGAAAGAGTGTGTGTTCTGCGACATCATTAACAAAGAGACGGAGGGTCCGCGTTCAATATGGGAGAGCCAAAACTTCGTTGCATTTGCTCCGTGGGCAAGCGTTCACCCCTTCGAGTTCTGGATCTTCCCAAAGAGGCATCAATCAACCATCTTGGATATGAACCCCAGCGAGATTAGTAGTCTCGCTCGTGCCTTCAGGGTCTGTTTCGGGGGGTTGAACAGGCTTTTGGAAGATCCCCCGTACAACTTTGGGTTTCACATGGTTTCCGACAGACGATACCACTGGCACATCGAAGTCTACCCGCGCCTAGCGATATGGGCTGGTTTCGAGAAAAGCACTGGCATGTTCATAAATGTGGTTTCTCCTGAAGAAGCAGCGAGAAGTTTGAGAGAAGCATCAAGGAAAGAAGAGGAAGAACTAGCGTGAGCACTCAACATTCAGCTGTACATGCTGAGTACCTTTCGGATCCCATCTATGGTTGTGTGATACTTCTCGATACCACTCGTGAGGTTCATATGTACATAGTCGGCTTCGATTAGCTTCTGCAAGTTGTCCCTTATCTTTTCAGGCTCCATTGCTGTCCATCTGGAGATGTCCTCAAAGGTCAGAGATTTCCCAGAATTCGTCGCGCCGATATTATGTAGCATACACAAGAAATAGATCTCATCTGGTATTGACTGGCCGCTGAAACTCAAACCATGTCACCCTGTACAAGCTTCTTCGTACACTTCAACCGTTCTCTTGGCAACAGCCTGCCAACTGTATACTTCCTCAACCTTCTTTTTAGCGTTTTGGATCAGCCACTTTGAGTACCCAGGATCTGATAAAACCTTATTCACGCCCCAAGCAATAGATTCTGGGTTTTTCGTGTAAACGGATACTCCGGTTCGATCACGCTCAACTATTTCGCTCAGACCGCCTACATTCGCCGCAACAACTGGTACACCCGCGGCCATTCCTTCCAAGGCAACTATGCCGAAGGGCTCATAAACCGAGGGAATCACTAAAGCATCGGCACTCATAGTCAGCTCAACGAGTTGTGAATCGGATACAAACCCCAGAAATCGTATCCTATCAGCGTGCCCAGTTGATCGGGCGAGATTTTCCAGATAATTCTTGGACCAGCCGTCACCAGTTATCAAGATCCTAGCCTCGCTATGTTGCCGGATTATGCGGGGGGCGGCCTTGATAAGGTATTCCACACCCTTCTGTGGGACGAGTCTGCCAACAAAGAGAACCATTTTGTCAT
>CAZBDB010000055.1:1841-6832 GCA_964490655.1 uncultured Candidatus Bathyarchaeia archaeon
GCGGTTAACCAGTCATGGATGTGAATGATGTCGAATTCTACATTCTGGCTTATTTCAGCGACTTTCTTTTCCATGAAATGGTTGAATATGAAAGTCCATGTTATGAAGTTTGGGTGACCTAACTCGATTCCTACACGATGAACTTTTGCGCCTTCTACATCCTCGAAAGAGGGGGTTCCTGGAAAGTCCAAAGTCACTACATGCACATCGTGATTTTCTTTCGCCAGCGCCTTTGCCAACCCGAGGCAGTGACGTGCGATTCCACCGACAATTCTGGGAGGAAACTCCCATGTCAACATGCAGATTCTCATGTCGATCTAGCCGCACGATTAGATCTTCAACACTAAAACATGTGCCATGGTGCCAAATATACATTAGTCTAACATTGCTCTGGTTAGATTCGACAATAGTCATAAAATGCTGGTTGTTGGCAGCAAACGTTCGCCTAAGTCTCTCATGACGTCGTCGACACGCCCGTCAACCAAGTATGTGTAGAGTTCTTTGTGAACGTCAGCTCTTTTCTCCCAGTCCCATGTCTTCTCGGCTGATTCCCTGCAATTCTGAATTATCTCCTCCGACTTTCTGCCCTTATATTCGCCTTTGTAGAATTGGATTATCTTCTCAGCAGTTTCTTCAAGGTTGTCAGGGTCGATCCATATGCCGTTGAAGCCGTCCACGATTTTCTCGCGAAGCCCTCCCATACCCACGACAGGGACTACTCCGCACGCCATCGCTTCCAAATCTACTTGTCCCTGCGGTTCATACCTTGATGGGACAAGTGCGAGATTCCAAGAGTTGATGACTTTGATCTTTTCCTCGCCATTGTAGAAGGTGTTATCGACGAATATTACGTCGTGGAGGCTCATCTTGTGAATCTTGTCTTGAAGGTTTAGGTAGAAAGGATTCTGGCTTTCCGTTTTTGTGACTATGTGGAACTTGGTCTCGGGGATTTCCTTGAGAAGCAGTGAGGCTAGTTCAGGTATTACATCGATTCCCTTGACTGGCGTACATCTCCCTATGAATCCTATCTTGAACCCTTGCTTCTCAACCTTTTGCATGGGTCTGTATTCTTTTGTGTCTACTCCATGGTATATTGCGAATACTCTGTCTTCAACCGTTCCCAGTCTCATTCCATGCGCTCTCAAGCCGAGCAGATACTCTTTCCTGTGGATTCTACTTACAGTGAACAAAGCTGAGTACGGATGTCTTCTTAGAATCTTGAATGTTAGAGGAAATTCAAGGTCTCTGATCAGCCTCAGTCCCTGGAAAAATGAGTCTCGAAATTCCCCTTTAACGGTGAATCCGAAGTCCTCCACGCCCAATTTTCCCTTTGTACCATGGGAGTTTTTGTGCCAGATTCCGCCGCGTCTCCCAGGCTCCGTGGAGTGAATGAAGATGGCTTGAGGCAATTCTGGATGAAGCCATGCGATAAGAGCGCTTCTTAGCAAGGACATCCAATCGTGAGGAGAGAATAGATCTGCTAGGCACATTCTATAAGGGGAGGGTACAACTCCGAAGTTTGTGAAGTACCTAGGGATGAGATGTATCTCAGAGGGAGCCAGATATTTGACATCAATTCCATATTGATGGAGAATATCGTATGTCCATGCGTAGGCTACGTCCAAATCGATATCGGAAGACGGTCTCCTAATAATGACGCCTTTATAGTTTTCTCGGACTGGGAGGTCTGGTCTGAAATGCATTGAGAAAGTCTTTACGTCAAAGTCTCTATCAGTAAGCCTGGGATAGAGGTTATTATGAAAGGTGGCTAAGCCTCCGACCGCGCCAACACCGGCCTCGTAGGAGTCTACCCTTAGTCGAATAGGCATCGCGAACTCATCTCGATAGTGAGAGAAACTGCAGCAAGGTTTCTTAAAGCTTTGCTAAGAAGCTGGTTGACTAAGAATCTTATTTATATCTTGTGAAACTAAGATTCATTGTTCTCAATCGAGCCATCGTATATTCCTGCCATGATTTAGCTGGATAGCTTTCGCATTCACATTGGCCTACGCCCAAGACGGGAAATGATTGAGTCCGGCTTCATGGCATCGATTCGTCATAGACTCTGATTGTGCTTTCCGCTACTCTGGACCAGGTAAACGCTTCTAGAACTCTTTTTCGAGCGTTTTCTTCACATTTCTTCTTCAGTTCATTGTCTTCGAGCAATACGCCGACGAATTTTGCTATGTCACTAGGTTCGTAAGGATTTATGTGGAACCCGCATTGGTTTGGACCGCTGGGTATGACTTGCTCTCTGAAGCCGCTGATGCCCCTAGCGCCTACAACAACAGGTTTGCCCATACTCATTGCCTCTGTGCAGACGATCCCGAATGGTTCGTACTTGGAAGGAAAGACGCAAACGTCAGAAGCAGCATAAAGTCTGATCTTCTCTTCCTCTGGGAGAAATTCATACTTTAGAATCACTTTTCCTCCGAGATTCAGCCTTGACACTTCGCTTTTCAGCAGTTCCTGCTGATCCCCAACTCCCACTATCACCAGCTTGGTCTTTGGCACACGGCTCAGGATCTCAGGGAACGATTGGATAAGAGTATCGGCACCCTTAACCCAATTGAGTCTGCCGACGAACAGGATCATGGACTCATCTTCCCTTACCCCAAGGCTCTCTTTAACATCATGTTTCACATCCGATGGAACTCTATCGGGAGAGTATTTCTCTGCGTCGATCCCATTATAGACAACCCTGAGCTTCCTTTCCTCATAGCCTAAACGTACTAGATGATCTCTCATTGCATAACTCACTGTTACCACTCTATCGGCATTTTCTGCTGCCATCCTCTCGAGTCTTTTCACCGTCTCCGATCCGTTTCCAGCCCTTCCCTGCTCAGTGCTGTGGACGTGAAATATGAGTGGTTTATCCAACCCTCTGCTCGAAAGTATTCCGCCGACACTTCCCAGCCAATCGTGTGAAACTACCAAGTCGATCTTTCTCTTCTCGGTCCTCACTAGATCGTTAACCAGCTTGCTCGCCGAGAGTGCATTGTACAGAAAGACGTCCCCAAAGTATTTCTGGCCGGTTTCGGACCATCTGCGTACTTCTTCAGGGATGAACATCGGCAGTAACAGACTTATGTTTATGTCGTCCACGATGGGTCTGTGTACCTCTACACCTTTGTATACGTCTCTCGTAGGAGAGTCCTTGGTATGCATGGAAAAAGCGGTGACGTCATGCCCCATCTTTATGAATTCTCTTGTCATGTACTCGGCATAGGTTCCCAAGCCGCCGACAAGATAGGGCGGAAATTCGTAAACGAAAAAAACGATCTCCATCTTCTGATTCGCCTTGATATCTAACGATTGCCATTCTCTGTATTTCTAACGAGAGCTATATAATGTTGCTTGACAGAAAGGTTAATCCACGTCATCTTCCATATTATTATCTGAGGAGGGAATCGTAGTGTTAGCTTTTGTCTTCATCAGGGTTGAAGTAGATACAGGTTCACGCGTCGGCTCTCAGATAGCGAAGATTGAGGGTGTAGAGGAGTCGTACGAACTAACGGGCGATATCGACATCATTGCTAAGGTTTCGACTCGTGACATGGATGAGCTTAGTAAGATATTGTTCCGCATAAGGGGAACCGAGGGCGTGCTGGGAACAGATACACGAATCGTCTTGGCCAAGTTCTAGATGCAAAAATGGGAAGGATACAAATGAAGCCAATAGGGAACAGATTGAAAGAGCTTCAATCTAAAGATCTTCCAAGACCGGAGATACTGAAGACTCTCTACTTGGAGACATACCCGATCTTCGAGATAACCCGAGCTCTAAGAATCGACTCTTCCAAGCTTCAACAATTGAGTGAACGGTTGAATCTTTTTTTCATGAGGTGCCCCTCGGGCCACAGGTTCTTTGATGAACCAGCATTTCACGCTGAGAATACGCACTACTGCACTAAGTGCCAAAGATGGTTCAACAAAGCAACATTAAGAGACGAAATAGAACTTGAGATAAGAAGATTGAGGGAGAAGGAGCATCACACTAACCACTTTTCTTCTCATTCTTCAAGCGTTTAGCTTTCCTAGGCCTCTTATCCTTTTCTCAATCTCATCTAACAGGTTCCTACGCAATAGTTCTCCACTGCTTATCTTTGAAAGTCTTGAAACTTTGCGCGCTAAATCCCCATCGCCGACAACCTGGTCGAGCCATCCTTCAAAGTCCCCTCGATACACATGGAATCTAATTGAGGCTGCATCGACAGTTTTCAGGATAGAGTGGAATTCATGTAGGCTGCGGGCAGTTAAGCCTGTTGGCCTGGCGAAATCGTAGAAGAAGGTGAAGCCTTGGTCGGCTGGAAGTCGCCGTAGAATACGTTTATGTCTGAATTCCGGCTTCTCCAACTCGATCTGGAATCTCGATTGGAGATCGGATAAGATATCAACATATGTGATGAACGCTTCTGCGGGGCTATTGTAGGGGTTGAAGGTGCTATGAACGTCTCCCGGTCCGCCCTTCTTCGTGCTCATGTAGTAAAGGTGATCGCTTATCTGAAGGTAACGCCACATCCTGAGGAGTCCTTTGTTTCCCATACCTCGCGCGAAGGGTGCGAGCTCCCTTAGAAAGTCGAACGAGATCCCCTGCAACGAATTTCCCAGCCATGCGCTTGTGTCCCTTTCCGTATCAGCCCAAGATATTGTTTCGCTCTCCGGGACGTCTATCTCGTCTACTGGTTCATGTCTTTCAATGACTTCGCTGGGGGTGCGGAAGAAGAGGTACTCCCATTTCCCGATCTCTATTGGGAGCCATCTTAGGAACTCGAATATTCCGCTCTCTCGGCGATAGTGCTCTCCCAATGTTTCGTAGTCCATGAAAATGTTTATGACTTGCCCGGGGGTGGCAGCCAACCAATTGGCGTATTTGTCTGCGGATGTGGGCCATTGATCCCATTCCCTCGAGGTGAAACGGAAACCCACATCGTCGGTGAGCTGATAGTTCCGAAGCAAAACACGGATCGAGGAGTCTTTGGCCTTGTATA
>CAZBDB010000056.1:0-6746 GCA_964490655.1 uncultured Candidatus Bathyarchaeia archaeon
CCCTGATAGGAGGAAAGCGCTGTAAGATTGTCGCATGCCTGGAAAACAAAGCATTGGATTTCTGTTACGAATGCGACGAGTATCCGGATTGCGAGAAATTCCGCTTCATGTATGAAGATAGCCTGAAATGGGGTGAAGATCTGATGGAGAACTTGAGCAAGGTCAAAGCAGGCAGAGTCAGAGAATGGCTCGAGGAAGAGGATAAGAAGTGGAGATGCCGAAAATGCGGTAAGCCCACAGCTATGTACGTGAAAGATTGCCACTGGTGCGGCGCAAAACTACGCGTCTAGCTCACTGATCCTATAGTAGCTCTACGCTCTTCAGTGCACTTATGACCGCGAGTGTCGACCCGTCTTTGTTGGGTTCTTCTCCCCATGATCCGTCTTCATTCTGATCGTTGATTATCCATGGAATCGACCGCATTACCACCAGTTTCGACACGGGATGATCATAACGTGCGAAGATGCTGAGAAAGCCCGCCTGCGAATGGCCTGTCCCATATTTCTCGACTGCGAATCTCCCGTCGCTTGAATGCTGTCGGCCCGCGAATCGCCACAGATGGGCTTCGGCGAATCTTCTCATCTTTTCGTTCCCGACTTGGCTCATGACTCTTGTAGTGGCAACCTCGCATCCTTGGAGATGGGTCTGCATTCTCAAGGGGTATTCGTCAACTTCTCCAAGAGAATTGTGAGCTATTCTGAGCATATGTCCCCTGTGTGTAAGGTCCTCCTTCTCTAGTTCTCCTGCGCCGCCGTTCCTGAATTGCTGGATGCAGCTTTCTTCAATCTTCTCTATCTCTTCCATCGAGAAGGGCTCTTTCCTTCTGGATTCGCTCAATCCATGTTGATATCCGCATTCACACCAGTCTCTGAACATTAACGTCCTAATAGCTTCTTGCACTCTTCCATTCTCTTCATAACCCAACTTCAACAAAGCTTCTAGGACCAGAGCGGTTGGCCACATGATTCTTGGGCCGCAAGGGTTGACTATGAGGTCGTCCCCTGCCTTTACCAGATTCTTCTCTGAGGTTTTTAGCTGCCTGAACCTTTCTCTTGTCCCCCTCTTCTGCCTCTGTCTGCTCTTGATGACCTCTTCCTGCTCCTTGACCAACTCGTCTCTCAGGAAGAACATGCTCGGATTGTATGCTGACTGAGAACGGTTCAAAAGCCAATCCACTGCCCGCTGAACCTCTTCGTCGTCCTTCGTCATCTCCAGGTCGGCCAACTCCCTCAGATTTCTAGCTGTGACTGTCACCAGGCCTTCCCATGAGCCGTCTACCAATTGCTTCTCCAGCCTCTCCCTCACCAGTTCCCTTCTCAGTTCCTCATCTGAAGGCTCAGCAATCCCCAGAATCCTCCTCGCTTTCCAAGCTTCTAGCGTTCGTCTGCCCTTCAAGAAATCCTTCACGTCATATCTGAGCTTGAAGTCCTTGTATCGTTCCTTCAGCTTCGGCAGAAGTCTCTCAGGCATCGGATTAGTTTCAGCCTTTCTCGTAATCTTGTGAGCCGTCTCCAAGTCGACCACCCCAGCCCTCTCACCTTCCTCTTCCACAACTTCGAACTTCTTGACAGCTACAGCATTCCTTCTTTGGACCAATCCCACCAGTGATCCATCGGTTATATCCAGTTTGCTGAGAGCTCTCTCCGGCAAGCGGATGCGGTTTCCCTTCATCAGAGCTATCTCTTCACCCTTCTTTTCTTGAGCTGAGAGGATAATTTCGTCTTGCGTGTCCAGGAACAGCGTTTGACCGTCTTTCATCCCGAGGTGTCCCCTAACATCCTTCTTCAAATTCATCTTTCCATCAGGAGAAACCGAGACAATAGCAATTATCTGAGGGACTTCTCTAGTCATCCAGCCGTCACCCGAAATTTCGCTCCCAAGAAGTGAGGTCGATTAATATAAATCTAGCTAGCTATGCGCATCTGGATTTGATACGGACATAGGTTTGCGGTATTTCTCTTTATCCTATATTTGGCAAGTTATGGATTGACCGGTCTCAGCGGATTTGAGGGCGGTCTCGGCGACTTTGACCACCCTTTTCACGTCTTTGGGTTTGACCGCTAGTTCCTTCGCTTCTAGTAGGTGGTCGGCCACATTCTTGTAGAACTCTTTCCAGTTTCCTCGGATCGTTCGGATTCTCATCTCAGAGACTATGCCATGGATCATCGTTCGAACCAATGTATAGTTCTCAGGGTTCTCCACTGCGGCGTCGATGTTCTGCATGTTCATAGCTCGCTCTTGGGGATCGAAGCCGGTCTTGGTTAGTGATCCGAGTTCGCCTAGGACGTACCATCGAGGTCGGTCTATCCTCGCCATGTTGCCGAGTTCTATCCCGTAGGTGAGGCCGTTCTCGAAGTGTATCAGGCATTTCATGTAGCTTTCGATGTCCACTTCTTTTCTTCTCTTGTCCGAGAAGCAGTATACACGATCGACTGGGACCTGGCCAATCTGTATGGCGTGATCTATTAGGTGGGCGCCCCAATCGTATAGGGGACCTCCACTATGCTTTTTCTGGCTTCTCCATCTCTTGGAGTCTACTCTCTCAATATACCTGAGTATGGATTCTTCTATGAGGTAAGGTTCGCCGAGAAGTCCTTCCTCAAGGATCTTCCTAATGGTGAGGTAGTCTCCGTCCCATCGTCTGTTGTGGAAAACGGTTAGCATAACGTTGTTCGATTCGCTGGCTTGGATCATAGCATCAGCTTCAGCGCTGTTCATGCACATTATCTTCTCCACGACCACGTGCTTTCCAGCTTCCATGGCTTTGATCGACAACTCAGCGTGAGTGTCGTGAGGAGTGGCCACGACGACAAGATCGACGTCGTCCTCCCTGAGCATATCGTCTACATTGCTGAATGTTTTGACACCATGTTCCTTCTCGGCTAGCTGTCTCCTTAATGGATTCCTCACAGAAACTGCATAGAGGTTCAGTCTCTTCTCTAGACCTATCAGGTATGAGTGGAAGTTTCTGCCGGAGTATCCATAGCCTATTATGCCCACATTGACTGGCGGTTTCATTCCTTGATCTCCTTCGAAAAGGTATTGTGCTGCCTCACGTTAGCTAGCTGAACCCGCTTGTTGAACCGTTGATTTCCTGAATATCATCCCTTTTTGCTCTGGAACCACATTAGGCGGCGGGATCTCCCCTCTCATCACAGCCGCTATGCTCTCAGCATTGCAGACTGCCATTGCCTCTCTGGCCTGTTCTGTCGATGAGCCGATGTGGGGGGCCAGCACAATGTTCTGAAGTTTCAGTATGGGATCATCCAGCGGAACTGGCTCCTTCTCGAAGACGTCTAGTCCTCCTCCGGCTATGGCTTGTTCGGAGAGGACCTTGACGAGGGCTTTCTGATCCATTACCGCCCCTCTGGACGTGTTGATGATATAGGCTGTTTTCTTCATCATCCTCAGCTGTTCCTCGCCTATCAGTCCTTTCGTCTTGGGTGTCAATGCGACGTGGATCGAGATGAAGTCAGACTCCTTCATCAAGTCGTCGAGGCTCTTGGACTCGGCGTTCAGCTCCTTTTCGGCCTTCGGGTTGCGGACGATGTCATAGTAGATCAGCCTCATCTCGAAGCCCTTCACACATTTCTCAGCCATTCTCAAGCCGATTCTTCCGAGACCGATGATCCCGAGAGTCTTTCCTCTCAAGTCGAAGCCTAATGGGGGACGATTCTGAGGCCCTTTGGCCCAACTTTCCCTAGCATACTTGTCGGCTTGGACGATCTTCCTGTTGCATGCCATGAGAAGCGCTACGGCCATCTCTGCAACGGAGTCCGAGAGCACATTAGGCGTGTGGCAGAGATATATCTCATGTTTCGTCATTGCTTCTAGGTCGCAGTCGTCGTATCCGACGCCGTATCTAGCAACCACTCTTAGCTTAGGTGCGCCAGCGAGTATCTCCTTGGTGATTCCCCACCCGATTATCCCCTCGGCGACGGCAAGCTGCTCCCGGTACTTCTCCCTGTCCATGTACTCTATTTCAGCAACAGGGCGTAGTATCTTCATGGCTTCTTGGTATACAGATATGAATTGGGGCATCAGAACCTTCGGCTTTGCCAAGAGATCACCACGCTATGAGGTTCGCAATAGCTTATTGATCATCCTGAAATTCTCGAGATGTTTGGTTGCGGTTCTATTTCTTTGAGAGCATCTCTCTGAGTTTTTCTCCGTTTCGTCTGCACCAGACTGCTATTGTGGATGTTTCCCATCCGATGCAGAAGTCGCGGACGCCTCTGTCTATGAAGTATTGGCAGTCTTCTGCGGAGCCGGCTTCAGCTCTCGGTCGGACGCCGGCGTCTAGTGCCTTCTGGTGAGCTTTGTCTCTGTCGGCGGTCACTTTTTCTCTGTAGTCTTCTCGTTTGTAGGGTTTGCCTGGGGTTCGAAGGCTCAGTCCATAGTCGGATGGGCCGAATTGGATCATGTCTATGCCTTCTATGGCTAGGACGTCCTCGAGGTTTTCCATGAGGCTTTTCTTCTCAATCATGAGGGCTATGACGACGTCGTCGATACGGGAGACATAGTCGTATTCGATGTCGTATCTTATCCCGCGGGTTCCCATGAAGCTGTTGACTCCTTCAGGGGGCAGTTTGACGGCTCGGACGCATTCTTTCGCCTCTTCAGCTGAGATGACGTCTGCGAAGAGGATCGATTGGAACCCAGCGGCTATGGCCCTCTGAGCGAGCCAGTCCTTCGGATGTCTATCAATCTTTATCATGGTAGAGACCCCGGTCAGCTCTGCCGCCCTGCACATATTGTCCCAGTCATGGAGGTCCCAAGCCCCGTATTGGCTTCCAAACTCGATGTAGTCGAATTGGCCAGTACTGCCGACCATCTCCCAGAGGGTTGGCCATGTGCTTGAGAGATGTGTTCCGAGGGTCGGCTTGTCCTGATCAAGAAGCTCTCTGAGCTTGTTTCTCATCGCGATCACAGTGAGGATGCAGTCCTCCCAAAATTTAAGCCTTTATCGCATCCACAAGCCTTGTAGCTGATCTCTTGTATCTGCACTAAGAGCTAGAGTAAAAGAGAACGAAGAACTCAAAGGTAAAATCAAAGTCCCACAACTATCTAAGAAGGTCTACGTAGAAAAACTCTAAGATCTCCTCTTGCTTCTTTTTTCCTTTTATCACCAATTACGCAATATTCGATGAAATATGTTATCAAGGATTTAGAGGATAGATATATGCGTATGTGTCTTCAAAGTCTGGCATCTCCCCTATCTTCCACCCATCACCCGTAGTTTCTAGATAGAAGTATTTCTTGCCTTCATATTCATAATAGGTACCGTGCATTCCTTTTATTGACACACCTACAGCTGCGTGATCCTCATCGTCCAAGATAAGGAGAGCTACATCGTATCCAAGTCTGTCAAGAAGAGCTGCAACCAATATTGAAGTATCTTCACAATCTCCCCCTCGATCAAAAAGTGTCTCTACGGGATATCTGGGATATTCATCCCAACGTGCAGCCACATCATCCTCAGTATAGGGTAGGCTTTGCACAAAAGCTATCACGAAATTGACCTTTTCCTTTTCAGTGAATCCCTTTTTCATTGCGGCTTCGTTTATCCCTTGGATCATTTGGTCAATGTAATGGTCATCATCTGGGTCTTTTGCCATTTGAATCCACTCATTCCACGACGATGGTCTTGCTCTCTCCGAATATTCAACATATAGTGACATAGGGATCGGTAAGTCCCAATCCCATGTGGAATAACCATAGTCCCAGTCATAGTGTTGTGTTACTTTGATACTCAGTACTTCATCCAGCCTAGATTGCAGGTCTGACATTTCAGATTCGACCTGTACTTTATATTCTGATATCCTTCTCTCGAAGACTGTAAACGCACTGAGATAGCCTCCAACAGCGCCAACTAGGAAACCAACTAGGGAGCCAACTATCAAGCCAACTATCAAGAATGAGATCGCTTTCTTAGAAGAAGACATCTTCCACCCCAGCAGTCTGTCTTGCTCAGATATATATAAGATTTGGGAATTCATGATTCTTCAATCAGCAAGAAAGTCTTAGGAATATGGAAGTTGCTACTGGAAAAAGGTTCTTAATCCCTAGCTCTTCTCTCTTTCTCAGCACCGATCTTCCTAACTGTACTCCTTGCCTGCTATAGGATTGAATTTCCTAGAGAATGGGAGTTGATTGGGTTGTCATTAGTTGCTGTTGCTTTTCTGTACTATTTGATCATACTCGGCTCTTTCTACAACGCTAGAGAAATTGTTTCCCCACTATCATGTCTCTTTGGAAGACTCCGTAATGTGACAAGCAAATCAGTACATTGCATATATAGCCCTCCTCTGAGCTCTTGAGTGTTCTAGGTCTAAGATCCGTTACCGTTATCCCCACTATCTCATCATCCAGGATCCGGTATACAACCCCATACTCGACCCCAACACTTTCCGCAGCTCACCCGAGTCCACCAAGGCTCACACAGAGTACATAGACCTATCAGAGAATTTTCTGGAGCGGGGCTCATTTCTAAGCCCGTTCAAAAGGCAGACTGTGCAGTAACAGCTGTTCGGGAGTGAGCTAGCTAGCTGGCGACCTGTGATGATGGTCAGCTCAATCGGAGATTGGCGATTGTGACGAAGGACTTTTGTTTAATCTGAGAAGTGGGGGGTATAGAACAGCTACGGATACAGCTATCAATCCTTCTAGCAACCACATGTCTTGTATGACTTTGTTCACTAGTAGCCAAGGTGCGTAGAAGTCAACAAATGTATGGTATCCTGCTG
>CAZBDB010000057.1:0-3297 GCA_964490655.1 uncultured Candidatus Bathyarchaeia archaeon
TGATTAACCGTTTTTCCTTGAATCTGCTTAGCAAAACCACACGGGAAGGCTGACACTCATCCAAGATATTGTACCCTAGATAATCTGCAAGCTTCACCGCGAAATCTTGAACCTGTGGATGGCTAGGCATGTTTTGGTAACCTAACCTTGATCTCGAGAAGCCAACGTGCATGTACGCCTTCGGCTCAACAAAATCGGGATAGGCCTTCTCAATCAATCTACCATAGTCTCTGGGATGATCCATATTAAACCCCTTGACCAGTGTGATTCGGATAACAGTTCTACAGGAAAATGAATTCAGAATATCTAGGGTCTGTTTGAGTTTCTCCCAGGCAGCTGGAATATGGGGCCGACATGTTTCCGAGAAAGTTTTCTTGTCGAATGCACAAACTGAGATATAGAGCTGCGTAGGCTCCTCATCCAGTCTCGAAAGGGCCTCGGGCAGCGTCCCGTTCGATACGAGGAAGGTTGTGAAGCCCCTCTGATGAAACCCTCTGATGAGATCGCTCAGGTATGGGTATAGTGCGGGTTCACCCGTAAGACTTATAGCAACATGCTTCGGCTCCGCAGCCTCCTTGAACTTGGCAATGGTCACTCTTGGGTTTCCCTTGTATCCGCTTGCCAGTCTAATCTTCTCCCTGACGCTACCCTTGATGATCAGTTCAGGTTCATCCCATCTCGCTGGCACAATCTCGTCCCATTCTAGCCCTCCGTCGCCGCTCTGGATGCGCCAACAGAATAGGCACCGCATAGTACAGTAGACCACAGTGGGAGTCATCTGGATGCATCTGTGAGTCTCTATTCCATAGAACTTTTGCTTGTAGCAAGGCCTGCCGTGAACAAGAGCCTCATGATGCCACCTGCAGCTCTTGACGGCCGAGTGGCTACCCACCAAGTGATACTTCTGAGCCTTTAACGTCTTAACGAGCTCTGCGGGCATAAGAGGCTGCAAGGCTTATCGACCGATCTTTCTAGGAATAACTCAAGCATTGAGATTAACCTTTCTAAGGCACCAATGATCACAAACAGACGTATGAATTCTGGAGTACCCTAGCGCGTCTTTCCGAATACTCTCCTCATGCATCCGCAGAACAACTCCATGGACAAACTGTCAATCAACATTTTTCACATATAAAAAGTCGTCAACTCTTATTCGTGTTTTTTCAAAACTGTTAAGAGCACCAGAACAGTACTTTGCACTAGGTAAGCCGGGGTCATGTTGACGATCATTCTTGATGTCGAATTCTTATGTAAGCGATCCCTTTATATGGGATCATTATTCAACCGTCCTTGCGGTAGTCGGTAGATGCTTGGATTTGAGGATCTACTTCGGCGTGTGTGGCATTGGACTTGGGCATGTGGGCCGATGCGTTCCGATAGCCAAGAAGCTTATGGATGAAGGTGCCGAGATACTTTTCTCAACGTACAGGGACGCCATTAAGTACATAGAGCAAGAAGGCCTGCCTCTGGTGGAAGCTCCATCAATAGGATTCAAAGTTAGACCCGATGGAACTGTAGATTTCAGACAGACCGTTGCAAATCCAGGCCCTATATTTGCATCTTTTACGCTGATGAAGCAGATCGAGGCTGAGATCGAATTCATGAGAGCTTTCAAGCCCGACATAGTAGTCTCGGACTCGAGGGTTTCACCACTGCTAGCGGCGAAGATCCTTGGTATTCCAGATCTCTGCATCCTAAACCAGTTCCAGATAATAATCCCGCGGAGGAAGAGGCTTCTGAGGCTGGCTAAACTCGTTGACACAGGCGCTCTTGCGACGATCGGTAAGATCTGGACGAGCGGCGCGGCCCACCTAATGATACCGGACTTTCCTCCACCTTACACGCTATCGACTGGAAATCTTAGAATCCCAAAATCGTATCAGAAACGTGTTAAATTGATCGGGCCTATATTGCCTGTTCACCCAGATGATCTGCCGAGTAGGGAGGAACTCAAGTGCAAGCTTGGGTTAGATGAGAATCTACCCTTGGTCTTCGCCCCTATAAGCGGCCCCACAAAGGAACGAGCCTACTTCACAGGGATTCTCACACAGATCCTCAGGAACTTTTCTGACCATTATCAGGTTGTTATGTCGCTTGGCTATCCAAACAGCTCTATGAAGCCTATCAATTATAGAAACGTGACTATCTACGGTTGGGTTCCAAACCGCTTCGAGTATCTAAAGGCATGCAACCTCATCATATCCAGAGCCGGACACGGAACGATGACGCAGGCTATGTGTTACGGCAAGCCCATGATCCTCGTTCCAACGCCAAGCCATACGGAGCAACTGAACAACGCAAGAAGGGTAAAGGAACTTGGGATAGCTGAGGTGCTTGATCAAGATGTACTCGACAGGAGAATGCTTATTGACACCATAGAGAAGATTCTGACAGATGAGAGTTGTCTGAACCGGACGCAGAAGCTCCAGAACCTCGTCTCCAAAATGAATGGATTGGACAAAGCTGTTCAGACGATAGTCAAGGTCGCGTCGAGCCTAAACAGAGGTAGGTCGGCCGACGGGAATCTCCCAGTTGACTAAGGATTGGTCACTTCGGACATCTTTACATTCGGAGATTTGGGAAGCCGGAGAATCGCTGGATCGGTGTATTTAAGTATTAGAATCTTCGATTTCTATGCTGTTGGAGGTGTAATGCGCTCGCGAAGGTTCTTGTCACTTGTGCTTGGCCCTATATCAATCATATACCTCATTTGGGCACCCTTTTGCCTGTTCTTTCGGCTGATGTTGTAGCGCGGTATCACAGGCTTAAAGGAGACGAAGTAGTCTTTGTAAGTGGTTCAGATGAACACGGCACACCGATAGAGGTTGAGGCGATAAGGCAGGGCATCCAACCGAAGGAACTCACTGATCGAAACCACAAAATTGTTTCAGATCTCTTTGAGAAGTACGCGATATCCTTCGACAACTATACTCGCACAGAGAATCCGACCCACATAAACTTCGTAAGAGAAACTTGGGAGAAGATCGAAGAGAACGGATATGTCTTCACGCAGGAGGTGGAGCTTCCCTACTGTGAAAGATGTAACCGTTTCCTACCTGATAGATTCGTTGAGGGAAGGTGCCCAATTTGCAGCTATGAAGAAGCTCGAGGTGATCAGTGCGAAAGGTGCGGAAGACTACTAGATCCAGTTAAGCTATTAGAGCCTCACTGTACAATCTGCAGAACCAAGCCAGTGATACGAAAAGTTGAACATTGGTATTTTGATCTTCCTAGGTTTGCGGATCAGCTTCTATCTTACATAGAAAGCAACAGGAAGCTACCAGACAACGCCAGAAA
>CAZBDB010000057.1:3397-6646 GCA_964490655.1 uncultured Candidatus Bathyarchaeia archaeon
GACAATATACTTTTCCATACGCTGTTTCTACCTGCCCTTCTGCTTGCAACACATGACGGTTACAATCTGCCATGGAACGTCAGCACTAACGAGTGGTTAACGTTCAAGGGGCGATCGATGTCCAAGAGCAGGAGGGTGGGCATATGGTTGGATGAAGCTCTTGAGCTTTTCCCAGCTGCCTACTGGAGATACGTCCTTATATCGATTAGACCGGAAACGAAGGACTCAAACTTCACATGGAAAATCTTCCGCGAGAAGGTTAACTCGGACCTGAACGACACGATCGGCAACTTCATCCACCGAACCCTCATCTTCATCAATCGATTCTTCAAGGGTGCCATTCCTAAGACCAAAGAACTCACAAAGGACGACAAGCGTGTACTACGAAGAACAAAAGCTTTGGTCGAGACTATCGATCAGAACTTGGATCACTTTCTCCTGCAGGCCGCCCTACGCAATGTCACAAGACTGACCCATTTAGGAAACAAGTACCTTAACGAGAAACAACCTTGGAAGACCATCAAAGCGGATCCCGAATCGGCGGCGAATGCGCTATATGTGACAGCCCAAGTGGCAAATGCTCTCTCAGTTGTTATGGAACCATTCATGCCTTCCACTTCCAAGGATCTTCGAAGACTGCTCAACTTACCTGAGGATATAGAGTGGAAAGATGCAATCAATCCGATCCCATCGGGACACAAGGTTAAAGAGGCAAAGCCGCTCTTCCAGAAGATTGAGGCATCAGACGAGGAGATTCAGGCCATGCTGGAGAAGGTCAGATCCACCCAAGAAACAGTCTCATTCGATGATTTCTCAAGAATAGATCTCAGAGTTGGCAAAATCGTGAAGGCTGAGCCTATACCGAAATCCACCAAACTCATCAAGCTAACAATCGACATTGGGGACAACCAGCTCAAGACCGCCGTTGCAGGAATAGCGCCATACTACAAGCCGGAGGATCTCGAAGGAACTCTTATCTCGGTGACAGTGAACTTGGCTCCTAGAAAGGTTATGGGGGTCACCACCGAGGTCATGATCCTTGCTGCACAAGACAAGAACACACTAGCGCTCATTCAACCTAACAAACCAGTTGAAGCTGGAAGCAGGATAAGCTAAAAGCGGAGCAGCACCTTGCCTCTGAAGATCGATCTACACGTCCACACTTGCTACTCCACAGATGCGTTTACAACCCTGAAGGAAGTTGTCTTCTACGCAAAGAGGCATGGCCTAGACGGGGTCGCAATAACAGATCATAACACAGTCGAGGGAGCGCTAAGAATTAAGAAAAGGAGCACAAAGGATCTAGTTGTGATACCAGGTATAGAGGCCTCTACTGCAAAGGGCCACATGCTGGGGCTCAACGTGACTGAGGCGATACCGGAGGGTCTGGAGCCGTCGGAAACCGTTGAGATCATCCACGAGAGGGGTGGCATAGCGGTCGCAGCTCATCCATCAACATTGACTAAGAGCGGCTTGGGATTTCACGTTTTTCAAAAAGGGATGAACATAGATGCGATTGAAGCAGTCAACTCTGCCAGTTTTCCTTTTTTTCTCTCAACCTACCTAAATAGAAGGATCGCAGTGAGGTTGGGTCTTCCCCAGACTGGTGGGAGCGACTCTCACATCCCTGAGACGATTGGCCTAGCGCATACGATCATCGACGCTAACTCAGACCTCGAAGAGGTAATCCAAGCGATAAAGAAAGGCCTCATCATCCCTTGTGGGAAACCAGTCCCGTGGCGGTTGAGGCTTCACACGATTATGCAAAAAAGGAGAAAAAGCTCACTATCTCTCAAGCTGATACAGACCAAAGTTGACATTTAAGGGCCTCTCCGGTCGTCCATGCGGGTCCAAGTCATACAGTTGCGGAGCTATCGATCCGTATCCGCCTAGTAGATCTGGTGAACGAACTCCTGTCATGACAAGAGTTACCCTGAGAATGCCCGCTTGATTCGGACTGACTCTCGCCCCCCAAATCACCAAAGCGTCATCGCTCATCATCTCTGCAATGATCTCTCCTACGCGGTTCGCCTCTTCTATGCTCATGTACTCATCCCCGCAGACATGGATCAAGGCTCCCGTTGCCCCCGCATAATCTATGTCCAATAGAGGCGTTTTCAACGCGTTCTTAACGGCCTCCTCAGCTCTGTTCGGCGCGTCTGACTCGCCGACGCCTGCCACGGCAACGCCTCCCTTCTTTATGATCGTCCTGAAATCTGCGAAGTCAAGATTGATAAGGCTCGGCGCAGATATTGTCTCGCCTATCCCCTTCACCATGTTGGCCAGTACTTCATCACCTATTCTGAAAGCCTCATTCAACGGTAAATGGGGTACGAGATTCATCAGCTTATTGTTGTCGACCACAATAACCGTGTCGCATGCCCTTCGCATCTCAACCAGTCCTTGATTAGCTATCTTGATCCTACCTCTCTCGATCTTGAAGGGCATAGTCACGACGCCGACCACGATTGCTCCCTTTTCCCTGGCCATATCAGCCAATACTGGTGCAGCACCGGTTCCCGTCCCTCCACCCAGTCCACAAGTCACAAAAACAATGTCAACCCCTGAAAGCAGTTTCTTCGCTTGTTCCTTCGACTCCTCTATTGCCGCTCTTCCAATCTTTGGGTCTCCACCCGATCCCAAGCCTTTCGTCAGTCTCTCGCCAATCATGAGCTTATGGTCTGCATGGGTTATCCCCAAGTGCTGCATGTCGGTGTTTATGGCAACACATTCAGCTCCGACTATACCTGACTCACTCAGCCGACTCACTGTGTTGTTTCCAGCCCCACCGACACCCAAGACCATAATACGACAGTAACCGGGCTCTCTAAGCCCCTCATGGACAGCCTCATGCCACATGTACTGGAGCGCTTTATCTGCCAGTTTTGCCATGTTTTCTTCTTCCCCGCAACTCCACATTGATCAAATCTCGAATCGCGATCCGAATGGCCTCAGCACGGTGAGGATAGTATTTCTCGTCCACAAGCGTATCTAACGCGTTAATGTACGGCTCGGGAAGATACAGCGTGATAAGTTTCATTCAGCCACCTCGGAAAGGACATCTGGCATATTTGAGGATAAATCTGTGGTTAATATGAAATAAATATGTCTCAAATATGAGGAGGCCATATCTTTATAAAGCTCTCCCTATTCACGCGGGAGAGCGTGTTGCTGTTCATGTCAAAAATTGGGCTAGCAACCAGGCCGTATTCCACTCTAAGGATAAAGCTCCAATGGAATCGACTACAG
>CAZBDB010000058.1:0-1372 GCA_964490655.1 uncultured Candidatus Bathyarchaeia archaeon
ATCGAGTACTGATCATCAGAGCATATCCGCCTCAAGAAGCCGAACTCGTTTCCCGCATCACAGTGAACGGAACGATCCTGGGAATATTCGTGAACGAGAACAAACTGGTCATATTCACAAGCGACTTCTCAAGAGACGTGTATATCCCCGAAACCATAGTGGAATTCCGAACCGGCATCAAGATATACAATATCGAAAACAGGAATGAACCGGTTCTGTACAAAGAGATCTCTGTTGACGGATACTACTTCAATTCGAGAATGATCCAAAACCACGTCTACCTACTAACGAGCTATCCAGCATTCATCAGAGAAAAAGTGGTGCCGCTTCCCACAATAAGGACGGAGAACCAAACTGAGGAGACAGAGCCCACGGACATCTACTACTCAGACGCCGAGGACTACTATCACTCATTCACAACAGTCGTATCGATCGATATCAGAACAGGTGAGCTGATACACGAAACATTCCTAGTCGGATCAGCGACCTGCCTCTACGTCTCCCAAAACAACATCTACGTGGCCACACCGAAGTACGAGAACAACACGCAAAAGACGGAGATCCACAGAATACGCATAGAGAACGGCGCGATAGACTACGAGGCAAGCGGAGAAGTCCCAGGATACGTCTTGAACCAGTTCTCCATGGACGAACACAACCAACACTTTAGGATAGCAACAACAGCAGGTAACGTCGCAAGAACCTTTGAGCAAGCAACGTCCGCTAATAATGTATATGTTCTTAAGCTAAACTTGACCATTGTCGGCAAACTTGAGAATCTCGCGCCTGGTGAGAGAATATACTCGGCTAGGTTCATGGGCGACCGTTGCTACCTAGTAACCTTCAAAAAAGTAGACCCACTCTTCGTGATAGACCTCGGAGATCCAGCCAATCCTGAAGTTCTAGGGAAGCTGAAGATACCGGGATACTCGGACTATCTGCACCCATACGATGAGAACCACTTAATCGGCATAGGCAAAGAGACAGTAGAAGCTGAAGAAGGAGACTTCGCATGGTACCAAGGTGTGAAGATCTCAATCTTCGATGTAAGCGACGTTGAGAATCCGATTGAAACAGCAAAGTTTGAGATAGGTGACAGAGGAACAGACTCACCTGTCCTTTGGGACCATAAGGCTCTGCTGTTTGACAAGGAAAGGAACCTTCTAGCGATACCTGTCTTGGTCGCAGAGATAGACGAAGAAAGATATCCAGACGGAGTTCCGCCATACGCCTACGGCGACTTTGTTTGGCAAGGACTTTACGTCTTCGACATAACGGGCAGCAGCATCGAGTTGAGAGGCGGGATCACCCACCTAGACGATGACACTGACCTTGTGAAGAGCGGATACTACTTCTACTCAGAGCGTTCAGT
>CAZBDB010000058.1:1472-6615 GCA_964490655.1 uncultured Candidatus Bathyarchaeia archaeon
GGCCCACTGAAGGTACACCCAGTGAATCCACGGTATTTTGCTGATGGGTCCGGGAGGGCAGTCTACCTCACGGGGTCACATACGTGGAGCAATTTCAAGGATATGGGGAAGACCGATCCCCCGCCGCGTCTCGACTTTCCAGCCTATCTCGATTTTCTGATCGAGAACGACCACAACTTCATGCGGATGTGGACGTGGGAGCTCACGACTTATACGTATGATGGCGAGCTCACTTTCGCTGAGCCCTTTCCGTGGCCCCGTACGGCACCAGGGACGGCATTGGATCGCAAGGCTAAGTTCAATCTGAGCCAGTTCAACCAAGCCTACTTTGATCGGGTACGCTCAAGAGTTGCCGCAGCTGGAGAAAGAGGAATCTACGTGTCCATCATGCTCTTTGAAGGCCACGGTCTGCACGCTTCGTTAGCTCCTTGGTGTTGGGACGGACATCCATTCAACAAAAAGAACAACATCAACGGAATCGACGGAGATCCAGACGGAGATGGCAAAGGTCTCGAGGCGCATACCTTGGAGATACCTGCCGTCACAAGGCTGCAAGAAACCTATGTCCGCAAGGTTATTGATACCGTCAACGATCTCGACAATGTGCTCTACGAAATAGCCAACGAAAGCGGCGCCTACTCAACAAAATGGCAATACCACATGATCCGTTACATTCACGAGTATGAGAAAGGCATGCCGAAAAAGCATCCTGTTGGGATGACCTTCCAGTGGGCAAAGGAATTCAGAGGTACAAACCAGAATCTTTTTGACAGCCCCGCAGATTGGATCTCTCCCAGCCCCGATGATGGATACCGAGAAGATCCGCCCGCGGCGGACGGAAGCAAGGTGATCCTTTCGGACACCGACCACCTCTGGGGAATCGGAGGCAACCGAGCATGGGTATGGAAAACATTCTGCAGAGGAATGAACCCCATCTTCATGGATCCCTATCGCAAGCCTAAGAAGAAAGAGGAGAAAACGACTTGGACCGATCACCTTTCAGACGCATCGACTTTGGATCCGAGGTGGGAACAGATCCGGAAGAACATGGGATACACGCTCGCTTATGCAAATCGGATGGACCTCGCAGCGATGGTTCCGCGCAACGACTTGGCCTCGACAAAATACTGCCTCGCAAACCCGGGAGTTGAATATCTGATTTACCTACCTGAAGGCCGACATGCCGTGGTGGACCTGTCGCATGCGTCGGGAAAGCTCGATGTAGAATGGCTGAACCCCAACACGGGAGAGAGATTATCTGGAGAGCCAATGCTTGGCGGCGATCGCCGAGAGTTCACATCTCCCTTCACCGAGGATGCAGTTCTCTACATTGCTTCCAAGACATGACGGAATGAGATTAGACATATATCCCCGTTCGTCTAGACTCAGATCTAGACTGACGTAAGAGAGAGTGAGAATTTGCCTGTCTTCACAGCGGATCAGATAATGAGAGTTGGAGTAGCGATATTTGAGGCCGCAGGAACGCCATCGGATGAGGCTAAGCAGACCGTTGAGTTACTTGTGAAATCTAACCTTTGCGGCCACGACTCCCATGGCGTGATAAGGATTCCCGGATATATTGAGGGGATTATGGGTGGCTCTTGCAAGCCCGGAAGTAAGATCAAGATTCTCCGGGATTCTGGCGCGACCGCCTTGGTTGATGGCGGCTGGGGTCTGGGTCAAGTCGTCGCCACTCAAACCATGAATCTGGCAATAGGGAAAGCCAATAAATATGGTATAGGTGCTGTCTCAACGTTCAATTGCTGCCACATAGGACGGATTGCAGACTATGTCTTGATGGCGCCTCCGCACGGCATGATAGGGATCTGCGCAGTCATTAGCGGAGCGGGCGTCGCGCCGTACGGCGGCATTGATCGCATGTTCAACCAAAGCCCAATAGGCATCGCGATTCCAGCAGGCGACGAGGCGCCTTTCATGCTGGATATCTCAACCTCGGTTTGTGCAGGCGGAAAGATCATGCACGCGCTGGCCAAAGGAGATCAACTGCCGGAAGGATACATAATAGATAAAGACGGCAATCCCACCACGGACCCCAAGGATTTTGCGGACGGTGGGGCGGTATTACCTTTTGGGGGACCAGTAGCCTACAAAGGATACGGCCTTGCCATGGCTGTGGATGCGATCGCAGGAATACTCAGCGGAAGAGGATCGGCCTTTGACCGTGCAAACAAAGGCCAAGGCGTCTTTCAGATGGCAATCAAGATCGATCTCTTTAGACCGATTGACGAATTCAAGGCCGATATGGACAAGTTAGTAAGAGCTGTCAAAGGCTCTAAGAAGGCGCCGGGTTTCAATGAGATCTTGATACCTGGAGAGCTGGAACTGAGAAGCGAAAAGGAGAAGATGCGGACGGGCATAGACGTTCCACAAAAAACTTGGGACAGAATCTTGGAGACAGCCAAGAAAGTTAAGGTCAACATTGATGACCTCCTAGAATCTTGACGACAGATCTCTGAATCCAAATAAGCAGAACTGAGGGAGCCCATAGATGTCAAGATACAACGCCGCTGAAGCCATCGTCAACACTCTGGAAGGCTTAGGAGTTAAGCTGATCTTCGGCTTGCCGGGCTCGCAGACCTGTCCACTCTACGATGCTCTTTACTCGTCGAGAGTAAGACATATACTTGTGAGGCATGAACAAGCTGCTTCTTACATGGCTGACGCCTATGCCAAGTTCACGGGCGAACCTGGTGTCTGCGACGGAACGGGGGGTCCTGGAGCCACAAATCTTCTGACGGGCATAGCAACCTCGTGGACTGATAGTATTCCTGTCTTGGCATTCACCGGTCAGCAATCCCTCAAGCATCTGGGAAAGGGAGCGTTCCAAGAGCTCGACCATGTAGCTCTCTTCCGTCCAGTAACAAAATGGTCTAAGCAGCTTCTAAAGGCAGAGAGAGCAGCAGAGACTGTCAAAGAAGCATACAAGATCGCGACATGGGGAAGACCTGGCCCTGTACATCTAGACGTGCCGTTGGATGTTCAGACTCAAGTCCTCAGCCGTGAAGACCAGGAAAAACTGGAAGAACAGCCCATAGTACCAGCTGCTCCTAGGTCCGCAGGGGAGCCGGCTTCTATCAAAGAGGCTGCACGACTGTTGATCAAGTCTTCCAGACCGCTCATAATAGCCGGAGGGGGCGTTCACTACTCTGGAGAGGGAGCTTGGAAACAGCTGAAAGCCCTGGCCGAGGATGTGCAGGTTCCAGTTGTTACAACATTCAATGGTAGGGGATCTTTCCCCGAGGATCATCCGCTGTCTGCTGGTAGGATGGGCGTCCACGCTCCAGCATATACTGACAGGCTGCTGGCTGAGGCAGATGTGATTCTGGCCGTGGGTTGTAGATTCGCCGCCCTTAGCACCCGATGGTGGAGCAATGTAAATGTGGGTGCAGCCTTGATCCATGTGGACATCGATCCAGAGATAATCGACAGAAATTATCTGGCTAAAGTCAGGATAGTAGGAGATGCAGCGATGGTCTTGGAGTCGCTACTCAGTGAGGTCAAAACCTTCCAGAAGGTCGGAACTAGGAGGCGGAGGGATTGGCTCAATCTCCTAGGAGAGGCCAAAGAGTGTTGGGAGAGGTCGGAGTGGTTCCTGAGGGCTCATGACGAGGGGTCGCTAAAGCCTCTGAGGGCTTGTCTAGAGATTCGGAGATGCTTCAGCCGGGATACGGTCTTCACTATGGATGCTGGGAACAACAAGCTCTGGGCTTCAACCTTCCTTAGGATCTATGAGCCTCGGACTTGGATCCAGTCAGGTAGCTTCGGACCGATGGGTTACTCTGTCCCAGCGGCGATAGCTTGTAAACTCGCGAAGCCTGAGCGGACCGTGGTAGCCATATGTGGAGACGGGGGGTTCTACATGAGTCTCCATGAACTAGCTACAGCCGTCCAAGAAAGAGCTCCAGTGGTCGTGTGTGTCTTCAATGATAAGGCTCTTGGAACGATAAAGCATCGTCAACGCCGCTTCTATGGCGGCAGACTCATATCTGTCGAGCTTGAGAACCCCTCCTTCGCTAAGGTCGGTGAAGCATTTGGATGTCTCGGCTTACAGGTTGAGAGGGCGAGTCAACTCCAAGCGGCACTAAAGGAAAGCTTACGAGCAGTGAAGAATGGCCAACCATCGGTCATCGACATCCACATCGACGGTGACGAGCAACTTCCACCTTGAGCATGTTCTTCTCAATATCTTAGAGCAGGTGCGAGCTGGAGAACATGAGGTCTTTTCCCTCTGCAATAGGCTTATAATAATGTCTCACGTTTATATATCGTCGCTTTTGTTGGGGTTGAGATGATGAAGAATTGTGAGAAGTGCGGTAAGGAAGTGACTGAAGACATGAACTATTGCCCTTCATGCGGCGCCGCTTTGAAGGAGACTTCTAGAGAAGAGTATTCTGTCTCATCTGATGATCTGGTCAGGAGGATCAAAGAGCTGATACACGAAGGAAATGTCACGAGAATCATTGTGAAGAATGAAGAAGGAAGAACGATGCTTGAGATACCAGCCACAGTCGGCGTTGTAGGGGCTATATTGGCTCCATGGATGGCTGCTCTCGGCGTAATAGCAGCATTGGCCACGCGCTGTAGGATAGTAGTTGAAAAAAGAGAAGAATAGATAGGTTTACCTTACTCAGCTAGCTTCCGGGTCATGCGTTCGACCTGTTCCTAACATCGTTCCCGAAGGCTAGAAAATCCCGTGCGCCTTCAAGCCCTAACCTGTTCTTCATCAATTACTCCATTCTTCTCTTAACTTCGGAAATAGGAACCCAACCTTCTCGGCATAATTCCCCCATTCTTCGCCGAATCTCTTTCTTAGCAATCTGTCTTCCACTTTTCCTCTGTAGACCACGCTTGGGATCGATAGTGCGAGGGTGAACCCAATAGCCACCATGCTTCTGAACATCAGGTCGAAGCCGAAGATCATTATGATGAAGCTCAAGTATTGTGGATGTCTACAGAATCGGTACGGACCCTCTGTGATCAGGAAATTCAACTTCGGCTCGGTTTCCCCGAAGAATCCGCCTCTCAAATGCAGAAGCACGTGGACAAAGAGCAGACTTCCACAAAGAAGGATGACCAGTCCAAGTTCCTTCGGAACCAATATCTCAGTGGGATCGAAGAAGCC
>CAZBDB010000059.1:0-5063 GCA_964490655.1 uncultured Candidatus Bathyarchaeia archaeon
GATGCTATCCATGTCTGCAGGGCACCCGCCAATATGAACTGGAATGATTGCTTTCGTCTTGTCTGTAATGGACTCCTCGACTCTCTTAGGATCGAGAGTATACGTAGACGGATCGATATCTGCAAAGACTGGAAGAGCGTTGACTTGAAGAACAGCAGTAGCTGTGGCGTTGAATGTGTAAGCAGGCGTTATCACTTCATCGCCTGCCCTAATGTCTGCGGATCTAAGGGCGACCTCAAGCGCAGTGGTCCCGCTTGTCACCGCGACACCGTACTTAGCGTCTTGATAGGCTGCAAACTTCTCCTCAAACTCTTTAACCTTCTTTCCGCCTATGCCCCAGAACCGGCTACAGACAACTTCTCTTAGCGCTTCAACCTCACTCTCATCGAATACTGGCCATTGGGGAAAGGGACTCTTTCTTACTGGTTCGCCGCCTTTGATCGCTAGCTTGCTCATTCCTTATCCCGCCTTGCTAGACCTGTGTTTCAGTATATGCTTTCTCTAGCAATTCTGAACACGTCTCCATAATCAACTCTTCAGCTTCGGGACCTACTTGGCATGCATCATCCACCTCATATCCGCCTTCATCGTACGCTTCACGAATCGGCACATAACCTATCTGACCATTGGCATATCCGACAAAAAACGTGTTCGAGAATTGCGAATGCTTCTTAATGTAGCTTCCTATCTCGTTAAAGACCTCAGCAGGGACAAACGCTATCCCGAGATCACCAATCCCCCACACCATGATTTCTGCGGGAATCTTAGGCATGGGTCCACATGTCTTCCAGCTCTCCAAAGCCTCGAGAGCACGCCTATGCCGTATCTCGGCCCACTTGATTAGGCCCTCTGTCGCGCTCTCACCTCTTAACTTTTCTAGACGTTTCTCCAACGTCGTTGCTCTCGCTTGAGCTTTGTCCCGGCACCCGTAGTTGTACCGTGGGATTTGGATTGTTGTTGAGGTTACAGCCAAGGATCTTACAGGACCGGTCTCAATCTCTTCCCAGACCTTAACCACTTCGCAGCCTAGCTGCGTCCCCGATCTTCTAGCTGGTTCATAAGAGTGCTCCATAGAAATCGGGTTTATGTTGCCGCATGCTCCCTGTAGGAACATGCAGGTCGTTCCCGTCAGGTTTTCCACAACTTCGCGCATCTTGCCAGGATAATCTGATGAGATCAAACGCGTTCTTGGCCCTTGGCAGACAGCGTGACACGCGAAGTTCACTATACAAGCGGCGGGTGAACCATTGGGATCTTCAAATCTGATGACGCCTACTTCACGATCTATCTCTCTTTCAGGGTTCTGACCCAAGATCACGCTTCCATCTGGGAGCTTTTCACGTCGATTGATGCCGATATGGGATTCCCCCCAACCTATTCCCATCACTGCCTTGTCCATGTTCGCATATGCCTGTTGTATAGCTCCCGCGAGATGAAACTTCAGAATTGTACGGTAAGCCATTACATCAGCCGCTGATTCGTTCTCAGAAGCCTCAGGCCCGTAATGATTGTGCGTGCATGCAATCGAGATTTGTGACTTGGGTATGCCGGTCCTCATGCTCGCCTCCTCTCTAATCATCTTTACAAGTGCAGCGTCAACAGAACATAAATCGCATGAGACGAGTGCAGCAATTGTTCTCCCATCTGAGAGGACAAGCGACTCCGCCTTTAACTCGTCGTGAACGCGGACGGAAGGTTCGCGAGCAGCAAAACCACGCATTCTTATGCCGACTGGCGGCGTAATATCAACGCACGACAAACCAATCTCAAGCATGTTTGCTCACATCCTCCTCGCCGGGAAAGCACAGGAGGCTCTTTGCCCATGCATCTAGTTCGTGTGCGCTTATAATATTAGCTCCCGATTAGCCCTTTAATGCAGTCTATCATCGATCTCAAGAAGGTGTGCCTTATTGTGGATGGATCGTCAAGGTTTTCGAGCCTATTTACTCTAAAGGATATGGGTGGATGAGGATCTATCCCAAGCCAGTTCCCGATCCTACTGTATCTTAATCTCTCCATTTGGATCTTTCTGTAGCCGATCTTTCTTAGAGCTCCGGCTAGCACCTTTGGACGACCTATCTTGATAGCGGACTCGAGATCAGCCCGAGCCTCGAAGAATTTGGCTACGAAGTAAATTCCGCTCAGGATGAGGAAGAAGTAGAAGAAACCAAAAAAGAAGAATACGGAAGGTGGCAAGAGATAGACCCTGAACAAGTATTCAGCTGATGTTATAGCGAAGAGAACCAACGGGTCTCTACCTTTCAGATGGCTGATCTCGTGCCCTACTACGCTGAAGATCTCGTCCTCCTCGAGTTGAACGAGCAGCCCTGAAGTGATAAGTACGAGACTGCGGCTTAGAGTTGGGCCTGTAGCGCCGGCGTTAGGCAAAATGATGTTGGCGATCCTTATCTTTGGAACTGGAATGTTGAACCTTTCAGCCGCCTCTCTAACAATGTCGTAGACATTTACCATCTTCGTTGAGAGGTTCTCGGGCTTACAGGTTATCCCATATCTGGAGAAAACTCTCTGCGCTGTTTCATGGTCAATCGGCCTTTCAACAGCCAAGGTCTCCTCGTAGATCTCTCTTTTGATCCGGAGCAGCATGTCACGATTATATCTTTCTCTGAATGTTGAGAGGTCTTCTCTCGGAATATGGTATTGCAGGATGTGGACATAAGGATTGTCGGGCGTCATAGACCATTCGCCCATTCTCATCAAAATCTTATCAGCGAACAGGACGATAACGAACTGAGACAACACGAGCACGATCGGCGCGTACTCCCGGAAGGTCTGGAATACTACAATGCTGATCAAAATGAATATCACAAAGAATAGGAGCATGTTTCCGCGGAAGATCTGGCTGAGGATCTTCTTACCTTTCTCAGGCGGCTTCTCTAGCATGACCTTCTCGCTCTCAACAAAGGCAAAATATAATGTGTTTCTTCTGATCTTCTCCTCGAAGAACTGAACATTGATTATCAGATCCTCCCTAAGACGGTCCAGGACAGATTTGGGGACAGTCACGCTTGGCCTCATCTTCACCTTGATAACCTGCTCAGCCTCTATCTCAACATCGATGTACCACGTTCCCCCAGTGTCCAAGAAAGTGAAGGCTAGAATCTTCTTTCTATCGAAGCTCCACTGCCGGATATTTGTGAAGTGTAGATGAAGGGGAAGTATGTAGTTCTGATAGACGAACGTTAACAGATCACCGAAGTACGCCCCTGTGACTTCTGTACGGATTTCGAAGGAGATCGTTTTCTCGGAAGTCTCCATTATACTCCATCATCCGCCTTGGATACTACACTGACTTATAAACGTGAAGTTTCCCAAAGGATGCTCCTCTAAAGACAGTATGCATCTGTCCCCAACGCTTCTTTCAGTATCTTTATAGCGCAATACTCAGAACACATGCTGCAGCCTTGTCCCCGAGACTCTATTCTGCCATAGATTCTTCTAGCCTTCTCGGAGTCCAAGGCTAGCTCTAACTGTCTCTTCCAGTTGAGGTTGGCTCGGGCTTTAGCCATCTCCAGGTCAAGTGCAGAAGCCTTCCCGTGTAGCTTAACGATGTCGGCTGCGTGAGCTGCAATTTTGGTGACGATTACACCCTCCTTAACATCTTCAACCGTAGGTAAGCCCAGATGTTCTGCGGGCGTAAGATAGCACAGGAAGTCCGCGCCTGCGAGTCCTGCGATCGCCCCACCGATCGCGCCTACTATATGGTCGTATCCGGGAGCGATCTCGGTCACAACAGGGCCTAGGACATAGAATGGAGCGTTTTTGCACATCGACTTTTCGAGTTGAACATTTGACTCTATCTGGTTAAGCGGAACATGTCCTGGTCCTTCAACCATCGCTTGCACAGCAGCTCTTCTAGCTCTATCTACGAGTTCACTGATCGTCGCGAGCTCCTGTATCTGAAGCCAATCGGTCGCGTCGAATATCGATCCGGGCCTCAGACCGTCGCCTAGGCTTAGTGTGAAGTCGTACTCTTTAGCCATTTCAAGCAGGTAGTCGTAGTTGGCGTAGAGCGGGTTCTCCTTGTCGTTGTGCAGGATCCAAGCTGCGAGGAAGGTTCCCCCCCTGCTCACTATCCCCATTATGCGGGGATGTTTTGATATCTGCTCTACTGTCTTCTCTGTCACTCCGCAGTGGACTGTCATGAAGTCAACGCCGTCTTTGGCGTGTCTCTCTATCGCGTTGAAGATGTCATCCTCGGTCATGTGTACAATCGAGCCTTTTCTCTTCGCCGTTTCGATGGCTGATTGATAAATCGGGACCGTTCCAACCGGCACATTCACGCCCATCAGTATCGCCCTTCTGATCTCATCTAGGTTCCCACCTGTGCTTAGGTCCATGATTGTGTCGGCTCCGCATTCAACCGCTGCCTTTGCCTTCTTGATCTCGAGTTCCTGATCGCACAGATCGGGTGAGGTTCCAATATTGGCGTTAACCTTGATACGTAAGCCTTCCCCAATACCCAATGGATGGACGTTCTCGCGAACAACGTTTCGAGCTATGATCAAACGTCCATTAGCCACCAACCGGCGGATTCTCTCAGGTGACTCATCCTCATCCCCCGCGACTGTCCGCATCTCCTCAGTTATTATTCCGTTCTTCGCTGATCTGAGTTGACTCATACTTGACATTTCCTCTTCTATGAACGAGAATTCTAAGCGAATGTTCTTTTTTAAATGTTTAGATCTGCTCGTTCAGCAGCTCCTATATAACCTTAGTTAATAAAGCTTATATAGCGGATAAAGAACATCTCAGTCTTGTCAAGTTTCCGGCGGCAAACTTATGGAGCCTAGCAAGAAGCCTCTCAACACGCTGACAAGGCAATTGAATGCTTATATTGAGATCAAGCTTAAGAACGGTCTAGAATACAGGGGCACTATGGTTCACTGCGACAACTTTATGAATATAATTCTAGACGGAGCCACGGAATGCCATAACGGACAACTTCTTGCAAGTTATGGAGAGGTCCTGGTTCGCGGGAACAACATACTCTACATAACGCTAAACGCTTCTCGTAAGAGATAGACCCGACCTCAATCAACTGT
>CAZBDB010000059.1:5163-6534 GCA_964490655.1 uncultured Candidatus Bathyarchaeia archaeon
CCCCACGCTGGCAAGGTGCTGGCCGCAGTTCAGGCGCATGCAGATGACATTCCCTTTTTCTGCGCGGGCACCATCGCCAAGCTCGTCAACGAGGGCTACGCCGCCTATCTCATCCAAACTACAAATGATGAGAAGTGTGGTCCGACCGCCAGCATAGGCGAGACGGTGCTTAGCAATGAGCGCGAAGCGGATGAGCTAGCGAAGGTGTTGGGCTTCAAGCGTGTGTTCAATCTGGGCTACCGCAACCATCGGATGGATGGCGACGCGCCAGTGGAGATACGTGCTCGGCTGATCTTCCTCTTCCGTCTGCTCAAGGTTGACACGGTCTTCACCTCCAACCCCTGGGGTCACCGTGAAGAGAACCCCGACCATTGGGTGACTGGCGCTGCTGTGGAGGCTGCCTGCTGGATGGGCGGTATGGACAAGGATTTTCCAGAGCATCTCGCCGCAGGCATAGAGCCATATGGTGTACGCGAGAAATACTACTGGGTAGCCCGTGAAGGCCAACCCTACAATCGCGTTGTGGACATCAGCTCAGTGATCGAAAAGAAGATCGCAAGCATCAGCGTCAACAAATCACAGGGGCCCGGAGGCTCTCACGGGTCACGCCTGAAAGCCAGACTTGCTGCCCAGAACCTGCGCCTACTAGCGTTGGACGGGGATGACGAGGCGGCCGATCGAGCATACATCAGATTGTTTCTTCTGGAGCCTTACGCCACCTTGGGTCAGCTCTACGGTCTAGAATACGCGGAGCAATTCTACTATGCGGGTCCTCGAGACGAGAAGTCTAGAATCGATGAATACATTGCCGAGAACGCCGTACCTCTCAAGACATAAGAAGACAGCCGGAAGAACGTCGTCAAAAGCGCGCGCTATAGCATTTGGAAAAAGAGGCTTACGTGCATGGCGCACGCAGCGGAACTCAGATAGAGTCTAGGTTGCTTCTTCCGGCTCTACTAGGACTGCTGTTCCTGTTGCCGAGACTACAACCACGCCTGCCTGTAGTCCCAGATCAGATGTCTCGAGGTCTAAGCCGAGAATCGCGTTAGCCCCCAAAGCTAAGGCTTTAGACTTGACTCTTTCCATTGCTTCCGCCCTGGCCTTCTCGAGCTCCGTCGTGAAAGCGGTTATCTCTCCACCGAACATGCTTTGGATTCCAGCAACAAACTTCCCCAAGACCCCTCTAGTCCTGGGAACTAGACCTGTAACTACTCCAAAGACTTCCTTTGTCCTGAAGCCTGGGATAGTCGGGGTCGTTACTATCAAGAAACTCTCTGCTGATGGATCTGTTGGTGAACCACATTTCGGACAGAATCTAACTGTATCTTCTATCTCTGCTCCACACTTCGGACAGATCATCCCTAACACCAC
>CAZBDB010000060.1:0-6505 GCA_964490655.1 uncultured Candidatus Bathyarchaeia archaeon
TTACTGGAGAGGAAGGCCTAAAGGCTGTGGCGCTTTCCTACGCCATCTTGGAATCAGGCTACCTTCGTAGGCCCGTCTCCTTCGTTGACATCGTGGAGGACAGGGTCAACTCCTATCAACGTGAGATCAACGAAAGTGCGGGACTGTGAAGGGCCAGCTATCTGTCTGCATTCCCTTTGATACATAGCTCGTTGATAGCCGTCCCGCTGCGTGCGCGTAAGTGCTCTAGTCCGGGATCAAGACCCGCTACTCCAGCAACATTTTACTCTTGGGTCATTTTGTTATCACGTTGACAGTTTGACTTGGCGCGAGAAAGCGTTCAGTTCGTCAGTGACTGCTTATTCCTTGAGCTTTGTAGTTTTCACGGGGCAGCATGATCAAGAAACTCGAACGATAGGGTTTTTATCTTACACCAGACAATGAAGGCGATAAGGTGGAAATGGATGAACGTTCTTTTGATAATGCTGGATAGCCTTCGGAAGGATCATGTAGGGTGTTACGGAAACAGTTGGATCAAGACTCCGAACCTAGACGGTCTGGCTAAGGAAGGGGTCGTCTTTACCCGCGCGTTTCCTGAAGCCCTCCCGACACTGCCCGTCAGAAGGGCGATGCATACTGGTATGAGAACGTTCCCTTGTAGGCAATATCAAAGGAAGAAGGGAGATGTAGTGATGATCCCTGGCTGGGAGCCTATCCCTGAGCATCAGGTGACCATGGCTGAAATCTTTAGACACCACGCTTATCGCACAGCCATGTCTGCATCTGCCTACCACATGTTTAAGCCCTCTATGAACTATCACAGGGGATTCGACACATGGGAATGGATAAGAGGGCAAGAGGCCGATCCCTACAGGTCCCCGCTCAGTAGGAACATAGACGTGGAAGATCCAAGGTACCTCGCCTGCGAGTTGGCCTATGGCTGTGTGGGACACAGCCTTCATTACTGTCTGCCCAACATGCAAGACTGGAAAACAGAGGAGGACTGGTTTCCGCCAAGAACCTTTGGCAAGGCGATCGACTGGCTTGAAAGAAACAGAGATGCTGAGAAGTTTCTGCTAGTGGTGGATGAGTTTGATCCCCATGAACCATGGAATGCACCCTCGGACATCCTCAAGCTTTATTTTGATGCAGCGGGATACGAGGGCAGGCGGATAATCAACACGCGCGGAGGACCCTACCAGTTCAAAGAGGGAGAGCTTGAATATACTCTGGCCCAGTACGCAGGGGAGGTCACTTTGTGTGACAAGTATGTGGGAAAGCTTCTGGATAAGGTCAAGGAATTGGGGATGTTGGATGACACTCTGGTCATAGCGGTTTCCGACCACGGGCACAACATTATGGACCATGGAGTAATGCACAAGGTGCCTTCGCACCTTTATCCTGAGCCTATGGACTTAGTCTTCATTGCACGCCACCCCGAAGGCGAATTTGCCGGAACTACCTGCGACGCCTATGTGGGCCACCACGACATCCTGCCGACCATTCTCGGCCTTATTGGTATATCGCCACCGATGCCTGTTGACGGTAGGAACGTGTGGGAATGGGTGACGGGCGAAGGTATCGACAGGCGAACTTACATGACATCTGCCTTCAGCAAATGGGTCTGGTGTAGAGACGAGGAGTACGCCTTCATCTCCGACCTAGATGGCAAGCAAGCCAGACTTTACAATGTTCAAGCAGACCCAAAGCAGCTCAATAACATAGCCGATGACGAGCCAGAAGTCTGTAGGAAAATGTATAAATGGATACTATACGATGCTGACGGACCGCTACCCCATTATGAAATACGTCGCGAAGGACATGCTTGGTACGAGTTTCCGGATGTTCACGCCCCTAGCGCTCGTGTTCCCTCCATCGATCACTCCAAGACTGGCTCTACTTTGAAAAACGATCGTTGAAAGGTAATCCACGAATAGTCTTAGATGACATTGAGATGCGTTATGCAACATACCAAGCGATCACTAAACACTTGAGGAATGCAGGAATGATCTATGGTAAGGAAGGAAATGAGATAAGACTGAGTAAACGCCTCTGTAATTTCATGGACTACGCTTCAAGTTGCTGGCATAAGTCCTATCAGTCAAAATAGGGAAGCTGCTCTTCATAGATACAGAATTCATAATATTTTTAGATGAAACTTTATTAGAGCAGAATGAAGATAGATCAATATAGTTTGGAGATTCATACAACTAGTGAAGGGTTCCTGATGGAGAATCTTCATAGGGCAATAAAGGAAGATATGAACGCTGCCCTAGAAGCTTTTAGGAATGACTCTTTTGATCTTGTGAATATTTATGCAAATAGGATTATGTCCAATGCTGTCTTCGGTTCAGATACGAAGATTTTTCTGCCAGGTTTTTTCTTGAAGGATGTTGGTTGGACATTCAGTGTTCTCAAATCAAGAGAGAAACCAACAGCTTACTCAACAGCTAAGTCACATGGGTTCAAATTCATCGAAAGTCTGAAAGAATCACTATCACCTCTTGATGAAGAAGAACTGTGGAGAGAATTCCAAAGTTTCAATGATGTTATAAGGAAATTCGAAATGAGTGACTCTGAAGAGGGAAGTTATTCGGGTAATCCTGAGTTCACGAAAAATGCTTTCGTATGGCTACTTGGGTTCCTCAAGGATAACACAAATGTTCTGTTTGACTCAAGGAATCTTCTATTCAAAGGAATTCTAAATGAAATGAATCGGATTTTCAGAGTGCATTCGGGAGGTGTTGCTGAGACAGTCCTAATGTCCTTACTCAAGGCTCTTGACAGGTACTATGACTACTTTCGCAGAGCCAATGAAAAGCCAAACAAACGGATTGATGAAGAGAAAGTCAAAAATGAAATCCTGCCCTACATAGATCGGATAGAAGCCGTATACATGAATCCTTCTGGATTGAATTTGAGAGATGCGGATGCTATTCTTTGGGATCTCGTGAAAGGCTGGAGATGGTTCTTCATTCAATGGATGGAGCTGCCTAGTGCTAGACTGGTTCCTGAGAAGGGAATCGAACTGCCGCCTGAATTGAAAAAGAAGTTATCAGAAAGTATCACTAGGACTCTGGAAAAGGAAATATGAGGTAGGAGAGATGAGCACACAGACGCTATTGTCAGAAATCATGACAGAAGCAAAGAATCATAATCCTGACGCCTCTTCAAGTGAGATTGCTCAAGGCATAGTTGGTATTATGGAAAGAGAAATTCTACCAGAGGTGTTGCGAGATGTGAGTTTGCCACCGTTTCCTTCATGGAGTGATATGCTAATTGAGGTAAAAGGCAGAAGGATACGAAAGAGATTCAGATCCAGAGAGATCTTGGAAGAGAGGAGAATCATACTCCAGCAGATTGAATATGTGAGGCGTGGATTAGTGTGGGATGGCACCGATACAATAGCGCCTACTCCACATTTTCCAGATTTCACTAGCGTCATAGAGGTTCCTGAATCTGGCAAGTCTTCCATAAAGGAGATACCGAAGCACAATGGAGAGGAAGCCCAGGTTCCGACAGCTGAAATAATCGACAAGCCTTATCCAACAATTACACCACAACCGAAGTTGAAATCCCAAATTACTCTTTCAACGGAATTTCAGGAGAAAATAATAACTGAACCTCTTTTGGAACAAACATTCAAGAATGTTGAGGTGGGGATCAGGGAACTCATTGATGCTCGCAACCTCGAAGCGAACATCGACGTGTCTTTTCGATTAGACTTTGAAATCCCTTCATGGAAAAAATTGGTGATAAACGTGGGTGTTCCTTCTCAAGTGGACTTCAAAGATAGAATGAATATCTGGACTATGTTTGACCTTGCGATCAGAAACAAGATCACTAGTTTAGCAAAAGATGCATCCGACGATATGAGAGAATATTTGGGCAACCTGAACAAAGACTTGTTCGTTCACATCGAGTTATAGGATTATCAGAAATGAGAAGAGGGTTTGATCCAAGAAAATTCCTTGAACTTGCAAACCAGCTGATAAGAGATGGCGCCTATGAACGCCATCCCAGAGCTCGAACAGCAATGGGCAGGATATACTACACTGTCTTTCTATTGGCATTACGTAAGCTGCAGGAGGAAGGTTTTCGTATACGGGATCAAGAAAGAATACATCAGTTTGTCATTGAAACATACAACACGAAGGGTCTTTCCTCCATTGGCAACGGACTACATCAACTCAGAGAAAGAAGAGTTGATGCAGACTACCATATGATGGTGAATGTGTCTTTGGAATCGTCTATGAAATGTGCCCAATTATCAGAATACGTTATACAGCTAATAGAACAAGTCAAAGAAATCAAATGACGATGCATTTACTCATGCTGCATATTCCTCTCTAGTCCGAAGTTTTGATCAAACTCCTAGTGACCGAATGATTTTTATTTCTGTCACCTTTTTTCATGTAAATGTGCGCATTCCACTCTACGATCATCTTACCTCTCTTCCTCGACTAGCTGAGGATCGCAATAGAATCCCTTCTCTGCATCACCTTCGGCAACCTTTGGCGCGCCTAGCGAAGGGCTGCCAATGCTGCCAAGAGTGCCTTTACGTATCCGACCGAATATGACCAAGCCATCCTGCGGTCCTTGGTGTCGCTGGCTAGGAGGGGCATATGATCTGGGTTGAGCGCCCCGTCGAATCCCACATTGTCCAGCGCTCGGATGATCTCGAACATGTTCATGTCGCCATCATCAAGGAGGACTTCCTCAAATCCCCCTGCAGAGGCCAAGTTTCCGCGGACATTTCGGAAGTGAACCTCGAATATCTTCCCCTTTCTTCCGTAATTGTTGATCTCGTCAAGGACGAGTTGTGTTCCTCCGGCTTCGTGTCTCGTGCCGACACAGTACAACAGTCCGTTGTTCTCGCTCGGTGAGAGGTCCAAGATCCGGTGGTATCCCAAAGATGAGAAGGGAGCCTCTGGGACGGGAGGGTCTGAAGGATGCAATGCGAGTTTGACACCTGATTCCTCTGCTACAGGAACAATGTTCCTGTAGACTTCCTTGCAGCGCGTCCAGAATTCGTCTGGCTCTATCCTGTGGGTGGGCGATGCCTCGGCAAGCTGTTTCTTCCGAAGCTCCAGGTCAAATCCGCGCATTGTGTAGCCTCCACGGTGCTCTGCGGTGTGTGTAGTAAAGATCGGCGGAGTCTCGGTTGTGAAGATCGGCCTCCCTATGGGTATGCGTGCCTCCCCGAGGCATTTTATGGTCTTGCAGTTGTTCTCGATCTCCTCTTCTCCTCCCGGCTGTCCCAACATGAACTTTTGCGTACTCGGAAGGGTGACGCGGTTTATCCGGAGTCCCCAGGATCGAACTCTTCTTTCTAGCTTGAGCAGCTTTTCCATGTCGGGATAGCCCTGCTCTCGTATCCCGGGTATACGCGGGTCGTCTATACAGTCTACTCCTATCTGGGTTGCCCACCTGAGCAGTTCATCCGTCAATTCGCCACGAGCAAAGATCGCAACTTTCATATTCTCTCATCCCTATGCCGTGAAGAGACTATCAACGGATAGTCAACAGATTCAGAGTAGATGCAATTGTCTAGTGGACAATATATAATTATCCCCAAATGCAGCGAAGAGTGAGAATAGTCCACTATTGACCTCTTGTGGACAAGACATCCTCAGCCTCTCCTAAGCGCGCTAAGTATGGCTTCTAAGACGCTCTTGACGTTCGGCCTCTTTTCGTGAGCTTGAGCCCTCCCCTAGGACGATCCAGAAATTGACTTAGTATTCTAGGACTTGTATCTGTCAGTCCCGTTTGTGACCCACTCGATGTTGAAGCTGCTGAAGGTAATCTTTTCATATGGATTGTTTCTACCTCGCTCGTACAGACAACAGATGGTCATGTCGGCTGCGATTGCAAGATCAGAATAGGCAGAAGGGCTCGAGTATAGGGTCTTTGAGACTTCCCAAGTTTTGCATTCATCATAGCTGAGGCGGACAGTCATATTGACGCGTTCTTTCTGAGACGCTGGATTGGAGAACAAGACACGATTCTTGTCATGGTTATCCTCGTCAGTGAATCGGACGACACTTGCCTGGCAGATAGGTTCGATCAGTGTCCTATCGAACTCCACCTCTGACCAAGTCATTCCATAATCTTCACTCCATGAAACGGCACGCACACGCCGTCCTATCCCTTCAGACGTATAGTTGCGCATGTTCAAGTATAGGGAACCGTCATATGTCTGGACAACGGTGCATTCGTTTGTGTTTGGGCCGACCGATCCACCAAGTCTCCAATGGTCACCATGATCGTCGCTGTAGATGACGTGGCTATAGTAGGGGTCCTTCTCTCTACTGAAGTACTTTCCGACAACATGGTCGCAGGGTATCAGCAATCGTCCGTTTCTGAGCTGGATTCCATGACCAGGCCCAGTGGCGTACCAAGTCCAAGAAGGGTCCTTCACATCCGCAGTGATCTCTACAGGTTCGGACCAAGTAGCACCGTCATCTGAACTTTTTGTGATCCAGACAGTTCTTGGTCCCTTGCCTTCCATAATCATAGTCTCACC